>CANDBF010000030.1 GCA_947382865.1 uncultured Clostridia bacterium | reverse complement strand
ATAATAAGAGAGAAAAGCAAAAATATTACCCCTTTCTTTATTGCACTTTTAGTTTTACTGTGATAAAATTTTTAAGATAAAGGAGTAAAGTATGCTTAGCGTTGAATGTCAATCCGTCTATGACGCGTTGTGCGAAATAACGGGAAACAGCGAGGTTTATAAGATTGTGGAGGCGGATGAAATTACCGAGAGAATTCCGCCTGCGCTCTCTTTTACGAAGGTTCAGCTTTCTCAGATTATACGAGACCTCAAAGACAGGGAATACCTTGACGTAAAGTATTTCACTCCCGACGAATACTGCCTGCGCGTGATAAAGCGCATCGTTCCCGAGCCGCAAAGAGTTGCGGCTGAGCCATCGTCGGCGACGGAAGAGGCGGAGCAGCAGCCCGCAGAGCAACAGCCGACAAAGCAGAGAGAGCTTTACGGAGAAAAAGGTAAAGCGAAAAAAGAAAAAGGCGCGGTCAGACACGGACTGGTGTTTTTTATGTCCTTTTTGGGCGGACTGCTGGGAAGCGGAATAGTCGCCGCGATAACTGCCGTTCTGTTCAAATTTGTGCTGTAATTATGTCGCGATTGTTCCAAACTATTGCGTTGCGGCTTATTATATTGTAAGATAAAATATACAATAAATATAGAAACAGAAGTAAATGCGTTGTAAAACCCGAATGCGCGTGTACAAACGCGCGTTTTGGCAAGAATGTGAAGGTAGGTTATGCAGCTTGAAAAACAGCATGTGCTGACGAAAAAGGAAAAGGCGGTTATGAGGGTCGTGTACAATGAGGCGGACAGGCAGAACGGCGCTTGTCTGGTGACTCCTTTACAGCTTTTTACGCAGATACCTTTGGATTTGGATTTCGAGGAAAGCGAGCTCGACGTCGCGCTCAACAACCTTGAAATCGACGATTATTTCGATATTACAAGATCTGACAGAAAGGGCGAATTGGTGTATTGCATCAATATGCATAAAAAAGGCTTGCAATTTGCCAGAGTGGAAAGGGCATTCAAAAAAAACGTGACGTTCCGATTGTTGCTCGCAATGGCTACGGGTCTGGTTTCAGCTCTTGTTGGCTGCGGAATAAAGATTTTGGTGGATTTCCTTTTGAAGGGCGGCTGATATGGCGGGCTATATATTAAATATCCGGATATTATGAAATTCGAGCTTGTAAGCAACTACAAACCGACGGGAGACCAACCCGAAGCTATCGATAGGATTACGGAAGGGTTGAAGAGCGGTTTTAATACGGAGGTTTTGCTGGGCGTAACTGGGTCCGGCAAAACTTTTACTATGGCGAATATTATCGAGCGTATGCAGAAGCCTACGCTGGTTATCGCGCACAATAAAACGCTTGCGGCACAGCTTTGCAACGAGCTAAGAGAGTTTTTCCCCAAGAACCGAGTGGAGTTTTTCGTATCCTACTATGACTATTATCAACCCGAGGCGTACATTCCGCGCACGGATACCTATATTGAGAAGGATTTACAGGTCAACGAGGAAATAGACAAGCTGCGCAACTCCGCCACGGCTTCGCTCTGCGAGAGAGAAGACACCATCGTCGTCGCGAGCGTATCGTGTATTTACGGTTTGGGCGCTCCTACTGATTATTTCGAGAATTCGATATCCATAAGAGAGGGAGACGAAATCGACCGCGACGAGCTTGCGCGTAAACTTGTCGACATACAGTACAAACGTGCGGATATTGATTTTTGCAGAAGCACGTTCAGAATGCGCGGCGACGTTGTGGATATTTTCCCATCCACAAGCTCGGAAATTGCAATAAGAGTGGAGTTCTTCGGAGATACCGTGGAGCGTATTTGCGAAATCGACGGCGTGACCGCTCGCGTGGTAAACGAGTTGAAGCATACGATGATATTTCCCGCAACACAGTACGTAATAAGCGGCGACAAGGAAGCCATCCTCAAACGCATTATGCGCGATAAGGCGGAGCGCGTGGAGTATTTCAAGCAAAACGGCAAGCTCATCGAAGCTCAGCGCATAGACGAAAGAGTCAATTATGACGTGGAGATGATACGCGAGGTCGGGTTTTGCAGCGGCATAGAGAACTATTCGCGTTATTTCGACGGCAGACAGCCGGGGCAGGCTCCTTATACGCTGCTCGACTTTTTCCCGAAGGACTTCATCACATTTATAGACGAGAGTCATATGACCATTCCGCAGATACACGGAATGTACAACGGCGACAGAGCGCGCAAGTTCAACCTTGTGGAATACGGCTTCCGACTCCCGTCGGCATACGACAACAGACCTCTTACGTTCGACGAATTCGACGGTCGCATAAGACAGGTGGTCTGTATGTCCGCAACACCCGCAAAATACGAGCTGGGAAGAGCGGACGACGTTGCGGAACAGATAATCCGCCCGACGGGTTTGCTGGACCCCGAAATCGTTGTAAAGCCAGTACAGGGACAGATAGACGATCTGATAGGCGAGGTGAACAGAGTTGTCGCAGACAAGGGCAGAGTACTCGTAACCACGCTCACCAAGAAGATGGCGGAAAATCTCACCGATTATCTGAAAGAGGTCGGCATACGTGTGAAATATATGCACTCAGATATAGATACGCTCGAAAGGATAGAAATCGTCAGAGGTTTGCGCGAGAACGAATTCGACGTGCTCGTGGGCATAAACCTGTTGCGCGAGGGACTGGATATCCCCGAGGTTCAACTGGTCGCCATTCTCGACGCGGATAAAGAAGGATTTTTGAGGAGCGAAAGCGCGCTTATTCAGACTATAGGCAGAGCGGCGAGAAACGATAAGGGCAGAGTCGTTATGTACGCGGACAATATGACGGACAGTATGAAGCGCGCCATCGGTGAGACAAACCGCAGACGCAAGCTGCAGGACGAGTACAACCAACAACACGGGATAGTGCCGAAAACGGTCGTGAGCGCGATAAAAAATTCGCTTGAAATAACCAAAAAGCAGAGCAAGAACGAAAGACTTTCCGCAAAGGATTTGTCGCGTGAAATAGAGAGTGTGAAGGCGTTAATGAAAGTCGCCGCGGAGCAGCTCGACTTTGAAAGAGCTATTTCTTTGCGCGACGAGTTGAACGAATTAAAACGGCAGCTGAAACGTTTGAGTTGATAAAACGGCGGTTTAACGTATACTAAACAAGACTTAAAGTGTATATAAGGCAATTATAAGAGAACGATATGGATAAGATTTTTGTAAAAGGCGCAAGAGAAAACAACCTCAAATCCGTGGATTTGGAAATTCCGCGCGATAAGCTCATCGTGTTTACGGGTCTTTCGGGAAGCGGCAAATCCTCGCTTGCATTCGATACGATTTTCGCCGAGGGTCAGCGTAGATACGTGGAGAGCTTGTCCAGCTACGCGCGTATGTTCCTAGGTCAGATGCAAAAGCCCGACGTGGATTATATAGAGGGCTTGTCCCCTGCGGTTTCCATAGACCAGAAGACCACTTCGCACAATCCCCGCTCCACGGTGGGGACGGTGACGGAGATTTACGATTATCTGCGTCTGCTTTATGCCCGCGTAGGAAAGCCGCACTGTCCCAAATGCGGGCGCGCCATAGAAAGACAGACCGTCGACCAGATATGCGACAAAATTATAGAGCGGAGCGGAGCTAAACTTCAACTGCTCGCCCCTATTGTGCGCGGTAGAAAAGGAGAATACAGAAAGGAACTCGAACAGCTCAAACGCGCGGGATACGCGCGCGTAAGAGTGGACGGAAGCAATTATACGCTCGACGAGAGCATCCAACTGGACAAAAACATAAAGCACAGTATAAGCGTCATTGTGGATAGAATCGTAATTAAGGAAGGCGCGGAGCGCCGGCTGACTGACGCGATAGAGAACGCAATAAAACTTTCGGAGGGACTCGTTATTGCGGATTTCGACGGAGAAGAGGTGCTGTATTCCACAAAGTACGCCTGTCCCGACTGTGAGCTGTCCTTTGAGGAGCTTACGCCCAGACTGTTTTCCTTCAACAATCCATACGGCGCGTGCTCGGAATGCAGCGGTCTCGGGTTTAAGCAGGAGATAGACTGCGAGTCCTTGATTGTGGACAGAAACAAAAGCATAAACGGCGGAGCCATCAAGGCGTCGGGCTGGGTTATAGATACCTCGGGAATGATGGCTGCAAATCTGAAAGCGCTGTCCAAGGCGTACGGATTTTCGTTGGATACTCCCTTCAAGGATTTGCCCGAAAGCGTCGTTCATATGATTTTTTACGGAAACGACGGAGACAGAATTCCCGTAGAGTATAACTCACGCGCGTTCAGCGGATTTTACAACACCAGCTTCGAGGGTGTGGCGAACAATCTTATGCGCCGCTACAAGGAGACGGATTCCGAGATGATGAAGGCGGAGCTTTCAAAGTATATGAAAAACGTGCCGTGCTCCGCGTGCGGAGGGAAGCGCCTGAAACCCGAAGCGTTGGCGGTTACGATAGGCGGAATCAATATCGACGAGATGACAAATATGTCGGTGGGCAGGCTGAAAACGTTTATATCGGGACTCGAACTTACTCATACGGAGCGTCTGATAGCGGACAGAATACTCAAAGAAATCTGCGCGAGACTGGATTTTCTTGTCGACGTGGGGCTGGATTATCTCACTCTGTCGCGCTCGGCGGCGACGCTGTCGGGCGGAGAATCGCAGCGAATCCGCCTCGCCACACAGATAGGCAGCGGGCTTACGGGAGTGCTGTATATCCTCGACGAGCCGAGCATAGGTCTGCATCAGAAGGATAACGAAAGATTGCTTGCCTCCTTGAAGAAGCTGCGCGATCTGGGAAATACCCTTATAGTGGTCGAGCACGACGACGAGACCATGCGCAGCGCGGACTATATTGTCGATATCGGTCCCGGCGCGGGCGTGCACGGCGGAGAGGTCATTGCCGCGGGCAGCGTAGAGGACATTATCGCGAGCGAAAGGTCGATAACGGGTAAGTATCTGAGCGGCGAATATGAGATAGAAACGCCGATTTCGAGGCGCATAGGGAACGGGGAGTACGTTAGCGTAAAAGGGGCGAAGCAGAACAACCTTAACAACCTCAATATTAAAATACCTCTCGGAACGCTCACGTGCATAACGGGCGTATCGGGAAGCGGAAAGTCCAGCTTTGTGAACGAAATCCTCTATCCCGCGCTGTCCAACAGACTTATGAACAGCAGGCTTAAAGAGGGCGCGTATACGTCAATAGAGGGCGTGGAAAATCTCGATAAGGTCATATGCATCGACCAAAGCCCGATAGGCAGAACGCCGAGGTCTAATCCCGCGACGTACACGGGAGTATTCAGCCCGATACGCGAGCTGTTCGCTACGCTTCCCGACGCTAAGGCGAGAGGATATTCGGCAGGCAGATTCTCCTTTAACGTAAGCGGCGGAAGATGCGAGCATTGTAGCGGCGACGGAATGATAAAGATAGAAATGCATTTCCTTCCCGACATCTACGTGCCTTGCGACGTATGTAAGGGCGCGCGCTACAACCGTGAAACGCTCGAAGTCAGATATAAGGGCAAAAATATAAGCGAGGTTCTCGATATGACTATCGAGGAAGCGACCGCCTTCTTCGAGAATATTCCCAAAATCAGAAACAAAATCAGCACCCTGAACGACGTTGGACTGGGATATGTCAAGCTCGGACAGTCGTCCACTACGCTCTCGGGCGGAGAGGCGCAACGCGTGAAACTGGCGACGGAGCTAAGCCGCCGTTCTACGGGCAAGACTATGTATATCCTCGACGAGCCCACAACGGGTCTGCATACTCACGACGTGAGCAAGCTGCTTGCCATTCTTCAAAGACTTGTAGAGCAGGGAAACAGCGTTGTAGTGATAGAGCACAATCTCGACGTTATAAAGGTCGCGGACTATATCGTGGATTTGGGTCCCGACGGCGGCGACAAGGGCGGGAACATAATAGGAATGGGCACACCCGAGCAAATAGCGCAGGTTGAGGGGAGCTATACGGGCGAATTTCTGAAAAAAATTCTGAAATGAATTCTGTTTTTTATCAGAGTTATAATTTGATTAAGTATACGACTTAAATACAAAAGCAAAAGACGGCACAAAACCGTCTTTTTTATATAATTGCATATTTTTCGTATATTTGATTTTATAAGTAAAGTCGATATTAAAAAACTATCAGTAATTTCTGCGGCCTATAAGATAGTCCACCGAAACACCGAACAGAATGCTCAACTCGATAAGGATGTCGTAGTCGGGCTGATTGCGACCCACTTCCCAGCCGGATATTGTGGATTTGGACACTCTGAGATGCGCCGCCAAATCCTGTTGCAGCATATTTTTCTCCTGACGAAGGGCTTTGAGTCTTTGAGGGAAACAGTTGTGTAACATATTTTCTCCTTGCGCTTGGTTACTATAAATATAATACACAAATCGTGTTTTTGTCAATGGTTGCGCGACAATTTACAGTATTAGGAAATAAATATTTTTATTTGCCGTTTATGTACGTTCAGCACTCGAAGACGAATGAAAGAGGTCCGTCTTGCTGTTGTTCTATGAACATATGCGCGCCGAAAACGCCGTTTTTGACAGTGAGTCCCTCTTCGCGCAGCTTTGCGGTGACGTATTCGTATATCTCGCGCGCTCGCTCGGGGGCTTCCGCCTGTCCGAAATCGGGTCTGTTGCCGCTGCCTTTACCCAACGTCCCCGCAAGCGAGAATTGCGAAATCAACAGAATTTCTCCGCCCGCCTGTTTTATGCTCAAGTTCATTTTGTCGTTTTCGTCGCGGAATATACGCAAATTGGAAAGTTTGCGTGCAAAATAATCCGCCTGCGCTTCGGTGTCGCCCTTGGTTATCCCCAAAAAGACAGTAAGTCCGCTTGGGATTTCGCTTACGAGCTTTCCGTCTACGGAAAGTCTCGACTTGAACGTGCGCTGTATCAGAGCTCTCATTGTCAACCTCTCAATGACTTATTATGTTTCATTTGATTTATGCATTATTCCGTTTTATCCGAACGCTTTGGGATAGGAGCGAGATAATGATAAAAATTGCATTCCAGCTGACTGTTGTACAGCTTTCTCACCTTATCCGCTTTCTTTCCGAAATGCTTTTCAAAGGAGTTGTTTGACGTTATTACGTATACGCACCAATCGGGCATGGCTTTGCAAACCTCCCCGAAACCACGATACAGAGCTTCCGCTTCGCTCTTTTCCATAAGCCTTTCGCCGTAGGGCGGATTTGTGACTATAACTCCTCGCGGTCGTTTCGACGACAGGTTTAGCGCGTCCGCCGTTTGCAGATGGATGAAGTCCTTAACTCCCGCGCGCTCGGCGTGCTTTGTTGCCAGCTTTATAGCTTCGGGATTTATGTCAAAGCCGCTGATTTGCAATTTGATATCTCTGTTTACAAGCTGTTCCGCTTCCTGCTGCACCTCGGCTCGTACGGCGGGCGCGTCTACAAATTTTTCGCACGCAAAGTTTCTGTTCATTCCGCTTGCGATATTGAGCCCTATAAGCGCCGCTTCGACGGGGATTGTGCCCGACCCGCAGAACGGGTCTATAAAAGGGCGGTCGGGCTTCCATACGGATAACTGAATCATCGCGCTCGCCAGCGTTTCGCGCAAGGGCGCGTCGCCGAGATAAGTGCGGTAGCCGCGCTTGTGCAACCCTTCCCCCGACGTGTCGAGGGTCAGAGTCGCTTTGTCTTCGATAATCGCCGCTTCGATTTCATACGTAACGCCGCTTTCCGATAAACGCGCTATGCCGTAATCGCGTTGCATTGCCGAAACGATTGCTTTCTTTACTATGGACTGAATACTGCGCACCGAAAACAGCTTGCTTTTTATAGACTTTGCGTTTATTGTAATCGCCGCGTCCTTAGGGAGTATATCCTTCCAGTTGACGTCATTCGTATTGTCGAACAGTTCGTCGAAGGTATTCGCATTGAATTCGGCGAGTATTATGCGCACTCTGTTTGCTGTGCGCAGAAAAACATTCGCGCGTAAAACGTCCCTGAAATCTCCCTCGAAGCGTATACGTCCGTAATTTGCGCCGGACGGCAAGTAGCCGAGTGCCGAAAGCTCGCGCTTAACTACCGCTTCGATACCGCTTGCCGCGGATGCTTCTATTTGAAACCGCCCGTCCAGAAATCCCATTTTGCTCCGAAAATTTGTATGGTATATTCAAATGATACATCATTACGAGAGAGCCGTCAATTCGGGAGTCTGATTTGCTTGTATGAGAGAGCGAAGTTTGGTATAATCAAAAGCACCAATACGCATAGGAGCCGTTTATGCTGAGAATTATGTTCGTATGTCTGGGGAATATCTGCCGTTCCGCTATGGCGGAATGTATTATGACGCAACTGGTCGAGCAGAGGGGATTGTCGGATAAGTTCTATATAGATTCCGCAGGTACCTCCTCAGAAGAAGAGGGCAACGGCATTTATCCCGCGGCGGCGCGAAAGCTCAGGGAGGCGGGCGTAAAGGTTTTGCCGCATACGGCAAAAAGACTGCGCGTCGAGGATTACGATAGATTCGACTTGTTCCTTTGTATGGAACAGCGCAATGTCGACAGTGCAAAACGCATTCTGCGCGGCGATAAGGACAACAAAGTCATAAGGCTTCTGGATTTGTCCGCGGAGCCTAGAAATATAGCGGATCCGTGGTGGAGCGGGGATTTCGACACTGCGTATAACGATATCGCCGAGGGCTGCGTATGCCTGTTCGATTATTCGGCGCGCTATGAATAAGGATATAAATTGAGATGGACTATGTAGAGCAAATATTGTTTGAACACAAGGACGAAAAATTTGCCGACTTTCAGGCGAAGCTAATTCCGAACATACCGAGGGAAAGCATAATAGGCGTGCGTACGCCCGAGCTCAGACAGGTCGCTAAGCGGCTTATGGCGGACGAAGGTTTTCGTCGGGATATGCTCGACGGCTTTCTGAATCAAATGCCGCACAGGTATTTTGATGAAAACGTTTTGCACGGGGAGCTCATTTCTCTCGAAAAGAATTTCTTAAAAGCGATGGCGCTGACGGAGGATTTCCTACCTTTTGTAGACAATTGGGCGGTTTGCGATATGCTGTCTCCGAAATCTTTCGGTAAGCATAAAGACGAGCTCTATATAAAAATCTGCGAATGGCTTCAAAGCGAACGCGTGTATACGGTAAGATTTGGCATAAGCATGATGATAAAATACTTTTTGGACGGCGATTTCAAAATTTGCCATCTCGCTGAGGTGCGCGACGCTCGCGGAGACGACTACTACATTAAAATGGTCAAGGCTTGGTATTTCGCCACGGCGCTCGCAAAGCATTATTGCGAAACTTTTGATTTTTTGAAAAACGGCGGAATGGACGAGTGGGTTTTGAAGAAATCCATTCAAAAAGCCAGAGAAAGTTTTAGAGTCAGCGACGAGCATAAAGCGCAGATAAAAACGTTAATATAGCACGTATCGTGTTTTATACGCATTGTTTCGCCCCATAAAGCGCAAATTAAATGGCAATAAAAACACGATATGTATTTTATTTACGCAATAATTAAATATTGATATAAATCATAGCAAATACACGATACGTGCAGTTTTTGACTTGTAGAAAGCGGTTTATAATATAGAGTTGTGCACATATGGAGAAAGCGATTTCAGTTTTTGCATATCAAAAGAATGCGGCATTCTGCAAGGTAGCATAATATAAATAGCTGTGAGAGTAATGGAGAAACGGTTGTATTTACACGCCGTAAGCTCGAGTACGAGAAATGCAAATATTATTTTATATTCCGCGCCTTATGGTTTAGATGTATATTGACATATTAACGTCATCAAATAAATTTATATTTGATTTTAATGTCGGATCAGGCGCAAGATGGGTGCGACACTATGAATTTTAATAATATTTTAATTTGATAATCTTAATTTTTTTTAAGAAAACTGCACAAATCAAATGAAAAATTAAGGAAATACGCCTGTTTTATTAATTTTATAATACAAAATGTATGATAATTCGACACTTTATGAGCTAGCAAATAAAAAAATGCTGTACAAATTAATATTTTTGTGCTAAAATTATTATAATCTATGGAGCAATAGGAGTCCGATTTGCCTTAAAATGCTATGATTTTATGGCGCACCGATTTGCCCTAAGCAAATAAACAGTTGGATTTGCGACCGTATCTTATATGACATAAATGCTGTTGTATGAGGGGCAAATGCTACTGAACAGTAGCATATCGGTATAGATGATGAACCACCGCGTGCCTTTATGGCCGCCCGAGATATATATAACTTAATCAGAATAATAAAGGGTTTTGTGGTTTTGACCATAGTCTTTTCCCAAAGACTTCGGACTTCAAGAGCATGTATTGGGCGTGATACATACTTGTTTTTGCTCTCACAGTACGCTAATAAACGTATATCGGCGAGGGCTTTATGCTTAAACTTATTGATATAACAAAAGAATACATAGTAGAAAAAGAAAGTACATTGGCGCTTAAAGGCGTTTCTATAGAGTTTAGAAAGAACGAATTTGTATCTATTTTGGGTCCCAGCGGCTGCGGAAAGACCACTTTGCTCAATATTATCGGCGGTTTGGATAGATATAACTCGGGTGACATTCAGATAGACGGTATTTCCACTAAGGAATATGACGATGTAGACTGGGATACGTACAGAAATCGCAGAATAGGCTTCGTTTTTCAGAGCTACAACCTCATTCCGCATATGAATATCCTGAAAAACGTGGCTATGAGCCTCACTATTGCGGGCGTGGAGCGCGAGGAACGCAAAGCCAGAGCGCTCGAAGCGCTCGAAAAGGTGGGACTTGCGGCACAGGCGCGTAAGAGACCGAACCAGCTTTCGGGAGGTCAGATGCAGCGCGTGGCTATCGCGCGCGCGCTCGTCAATAATCCCGATATAATCCTTGCGGACGAGCCTACGGGCGCGCTGGACAGCGAATCGGGCATTCAGGTTATGGATTTGCTCAAAGAGGTCGCTGAAGACAGGCTTGTAATCATGGTCACGCACAATCCGATGCTCGCCGAGGAATACAGCACACGTATCGTGTACTTAAAGGACGGCGAGATCGAGGGCGATACAATGCCCTACGATTCCGCTATGGAGGATGGCGCTCTCGAAGATATAGAAGCGCAGTATGGTGCGGACGGAGTATCTCAGCCTGAAGACGACGCTGATAAGAATGGCGTCGGTTGCGATGCGAGCGAAGAGAGCTTCAATACGTCGGACGTTGCGGACGGCTGTTCATTTGAAGGATCCGACGGCAACGAGATTAAAGTCGCCGTTGCGGACAGTGCGGATTCGGGCGTCAAGCCTAAGAAGAAAAAAATGTCGCTCGGCGAACGTTTGAAGAAAATCAGACAAGCAGACAAAGCGGCGATGAAGCTCGGTACGGCAATCAGTCTTTCTTGGAACAACCTTCTCAGTAAAAAGGGCAGAACATTTCTTACGAGTATAGCGGGCAGTATCGGCATAATCGGCATTATTTTGGTTCTTGCGCTTTCAAACGGCGCGGGGCTTTACGTTCGCAATCTCGAAGAGAGCGCATTGTCGTCTTATCCTTTGAAGGTATCCAAATCGTCTATGGACATAAGCTCGATGTTGGGCATGTTTATGTCTCCTCCGAGTTCGAGCGGGAAATTTGAAGAGGGAACTATAACCACGCAGGAGGTGCTCGGGCAGGTTATAGCGAACATAAAGGATATCCTTAAAGAAAACGATTTATATTCGTTTAAGAAGTATATCGACGAAAATTTCGACAATTCACTTGCAAGCGTCAAGTATAATTACGGCACCACCTTTAACGCATATATTCTCGACCCTGCAAACGTGGAGAGACCCGAATCCGAAGCTGTATACATGAAAGTCAATCCGTATTCGGAAATGATGACAACGGTTTTGGACGGCGTTTTGGAACGCATGCCTGCGCTGAAAGACGTGGAAATTACAATTGGCACGGAGACCTACACCATTACGAGCGCGCTCAATATGATGTCGGGAATGCTGAGCGACCCTTGGTGTGAAATATCGGACAACAAAGAACTGCTCAACAATCAGTATGACCTTGTAGGCAATTCCAGATGGCCGCAAAAATCGAACGAGATTGTGATCGTCGTCAATGAAAACAACAAATTGATGGACTATCAGTTGTTTATGCTCGGCTTGAAGTCTACCGACGATTTAATTAATGCTATGGATACGAATACCGCGTTTGCGGAGGCTACGTTCCCAGTCGAACAGCTTTTGGGGCTCGAATACAGGATTATGACGAATGCGGATTATCTTATCGAGACCTCCGAGGGCAGCGGAAAGTGGGAAATGCACGACCGCAAGGACTTAGCCAAGGATTTTGTAGATGAAAACAGCATGAAATTTGACGGCGGAAGGAGCGATACGGTCAAGGTAGTCGGCGTTGTTCGCCCCAAGAAAGGCGTCGTTGCCACGTCGATAAACGGAGTTATCGGATACTCCTCGGCACTTACGGAAGCTATGTTGGAGCACTCCACAAATCATCCTGCCGTCTCCGCTATGATAAGAGCGTACGAGTCGGCTAAAAGCGACGGAGCAAGCACCCTTTACAAGAGCGTGATATCGTTCAGCGAAATAGGCTACGTGGACAATTCCACTTTAGATTTGAAGATAGGAGATTCCGTTTATTTCGGCAACGCAGGCGCGGACGATAAAAGAATCTCTCACGACGACCTTATGCGCAAGCTCGGCTTTGTGGATACCGATTATCCGTTGAGCATAGATTTTTATTGCACCAGCTTCGAGTCGAAAGACGCTATTGAAGAGTTTATCAGGGAATATGAAAGGGTTTCCAAAAAGCAAATCAAGTACAGCGATTCGCTCTCGTCGATGATGGCTTTTGTCAATACCATGACGGATACTATTACGGGCGTTTTGGTGGCGTTTGCGGCTATATCGCTCGTGGTGTCGACAATAATGATTGCTATAATAATTTACACCTCGGTGTTGGAGCGCCGCAAGGAAATCGGAGTGCTTCGCTCGATAGGCGCAAGGAAGAAAGATATTTCTCGCGTATTCATTGCCGAATCGGCGATACTCGGCGGTTATTCGGGTCTTATCGGCATTATCGTCAGCGCCATAATATCCGCAATAGGAAGCGTGGTGCTCAAAACCGTGTTCGGAATTCAGGACCTTATGAACGTGACGTGGTGGCATTGTCTTATGATGTTTATGATAAGCATGCTGCTAAGTATGCTCGCAGGGTTTATTCCGTCGAGAATAGCGGCGAAAAAAGACCCCGCTATCGCGCTGAGAAGCGAATAAGGCTTATAGTCAAAATATCAGCTCCGACCCGTAGTAAATTCGGGTCGGTTTTTTTTATGGATAAGGTAGGGTTGCGCGATAGTTTGTCCGGTCTTTGCCTCGGACAGCAAGGTGAACGGTAAGCGGCGCTACTGGCTCATGTAAGGGGATGCGCAAAATGTGTTGAACGCGTTTTCAAATGTATTTATTGGAGTAGACTGCCGATAACACGTTTACATATCTAAGTTGAGTTATCGTTTCAACATTGTATTTGAATCTATCTATTTGCATTTCGTATCCATGCTAAACGACGTCGGCAATACGCAGTTTTGCATTAAGGCAGATTACGGAACAAGGTTAATGGCAGTAACTCTGTGCATTTCGATATCGATTTTGCGAAATCTTATAATAAATAAATGCGGCGTAGCTATTATCGCTACGCCGCAAGTGCGTAATTGTTATCGTCGCTTTCAGTTAAACACGACGATAGAGTCGATGTTTGCCTCTCCCGTGCACTTTATTTCCACAGAGTGCCGACCTGCTTCAAGTAGGGCGGAAATGTATGAAGCGGCAAGCGGCTCTCTGTCTTCCTTTAAGCCGACGGATTCCGCTTTTACGCCGTCTATATACACTTCGAAATTTTTCTGATAGGAATTGGAGGACAGGACGGCGAGTCTTGTGCCTGTAAACTCGAACGTAATCGAGTCCTTTTCTTTGCCTACGTACACGTGTCCGAAGGAGGAGTTGGTCTGCACGTATTGCCATCTTCCCTTATAGTTCAGCGAATCGTCGTCGGGCGAAATCTTGTCGCCGCCGTTGATTTCAAATATTCTCCAAAGCTCGATTTCGCTGATAATCATAAGACCTCCGGTGGAGCCTGTAATAACGAGCTTATAGTAGCGCAGTTGACGTTCGTCGAAATTCACGGTGACGGACGTGCCGTTGCGCGGCGCGTCCTCAAATACGCCGACCGTAAAGAAGTTTTCTCCGTCAATACTTCCGTACAGAGTAAAGTTTTTAGGCGCGTGATAGTCGCCGTTGGGTCTGTATTGAGTGTATATAGTCATACGGTTCACATTTTTCACGGAGCCCAAATCCAATACGAATTCCAAAGGCTTGGATTCCGACGTGCCCCATCCGTTTTTGGTGTGTATAAATGTATTCCTGTTGCCGTCGGCTATATTCGCTTTGTCGAACTGAGACCAGTTCCAACTGATACCGGAAGAGTAGTTTGTGGATACAAGCGTCTGTTCTTTATTCTGATGTAAATTGTCGTTGTAGTTATACTTGTAGGTTCTTTGATAAAAATAGTCTGCCTCGAATTCGGTTTTGAAGATTTCGTATGAGGTTCTGAAAGCTGTTACATACGCAGGATTCGCGTTAGCGGAGGGTGGAATGGGGTCCATTTTCTCTAAGAGCGTCAAATCCGTGATTTCGTTGCCGAGATTGTCGTACCAGTGGGTAATATGGTTTCCGTTTTCATCCAAAATCGGATTGCCGTTCTCGTCAACCTCATCGACGCTGGTGTACGTAGGCAGCGTCCACTTGACGTATCCCAGACCTATGTAGCTCACCAGAGGAGAGGACTGAACGACTAGCACCTCCTTGAAATAAACCCAGCTTTGTGCGCCGACGTCGATATCGAAGTATGAATTCGGGTCGGACGGTCTGAATTTATCGGTATGCAGAGCGGATTGCGTCATCTTGATTGTCGCGCCTAATACGTAATTTCTGTCGTTTGTGGAGTAGAACACAGCGCAGTTCATTCTTCCGCGCAGATATACGCGATATCTGCCTTCTTCTTCGAAATATATCTTTCCGCTTACTTCGGCAATAGTATTGTTTTTTACGACATAAGGTGAATCGTGATACTTGTCGTTGTCGGGATAGAACCATATATCCGTGTTGCAATTTTGAATGGGGTTTGCGTGATTTGCCGAGACCTTGTTTGAATAGTTGCCGTAATTGGATTTGAACGCCTCTTCCGCGTCCGCAATCATATTTTCGGGAGCGTAGGTATATGTCGTTCTTACAAGAGTCTGCTTTGTCGTCTCGTGGGTTTGTTCAAATTCCAAAACGAGGTCTACGTCGTCGACTTTGAACGCGCCGTCGTTCTTTGTTATTTCCAGCGTGACGATGATTTTTCCCGAACTGATATTTGAATCGGGCGTAAATTTGTAAACCTTATCCTCTATTTGAGATATAATGCCGTGCTCGGGCTGTTGAATATTTTTGATTCTGTACGTGAAACCATCAGGAATTACAATGCTGCCGTAGGAATACTGACCGTTTTTTATATTCGTGTACTCTCTCAAATCGACGGTAAAGTCTTCGCCGTAATTGATGATGTAGGGTCTCATTGTCGTGAAATACTTCTTCACGCCGTCATACATATAGCTTCTGCCCGTCTGATAAACGGAGGATACGGGAACGAACATGGAATATTCGGGATTAGACCAAGTCTGAGCCACCGAATCCGTAATGCCGCGCAGCACGTCCTTAAAGAAATAAGTCATATCATTGTGCGTGATATCCTGCCATGCTTTAAGATAGCCCGTATAAGTTTGCCCGTAGTGCTTTTGCTGTTGCTGAACTTTGGCTTTGATATAATTGTCCGCTCCGAAGTTATGAAGCAGGGTGGAGTATATCGAAAGACCTTGGTTTCCGTTTTCAGGGTTTTCGTTTGCTCTTGCGATTTTCAAAACCTGTTCAAGCCCGAATGTAGCGGTTGTATAGCGGTTCCAGCCGGACAAGCCCTGTGCGCCGAAGTTGGATATGCCTCTCGCGGCGGAAATTTTGGTGAACAGCGCGTAGGAGACAAGCGTCATGCCGTTGTTTGTGACTTCGCCGCCGTTGCCTACGCCGTAGCCTTGGAAATTATGATGATACTCGTGGAAGTTGCCCCAAGCGCCGTAATTGACTATGGTATTGTAATTGAGCGAGTTGCTCATCCATCCCATAGGGCAGTTGACGGAGCGTCTGCCGGGGAAAGCGACTGCCGCGCCCGCCGCTACAAACGGGTCGTATAGGAATACTATGCCTTGATATGAGTTGCTGGTCGTTACCAATGCCACCTTTTCCCAAAGCACTGCGGCTTTGTAAAGGTCGTCGTACGAAAAGCTCTGAGCATATCTCTTCGGACCGGAGTGCAAAACCCCCTGATCCCAAACTTCCAAATCGAAATAGGGAGCGGAGGTTTTGGAATTCGCTTCAAATTCCTCGGGAGTGGTGTATCCCAAAATGAAGTGAGAATATGCCACGCCGCCCGAAATCTTTACTGTATACGTCGAGTTGACGTTGCGTATGTAAAGCGGACCGCCGATAAACGAACCCACATAAGCCGTATATACGCCGTCTTTCAAGGTGGCTGTATTCTTGTTGACCGCCATCGTATTGAGCAGTACGGGTATACGCTGCATCTGGTTTTTTTCAGTCCAGATATTGTTTGCCTGTCCGTTGTAAAGCGCCTGACCGATGTGGATTACAAGACCGCCCGTAGCGTTCATATCCTCTTCGCTGATTTCGATTTTGACGACTTCTCCTGCGGGAGCGTAAACTCCCGTTACGCCGTAGCCGTTGTAGCCGCGCGGACGCATGGTTATTTCCTTTATTATTCCGGGCTCGTCGTCCGCGACGTCGCCGAGATACAGTCCGACTGACGCGGTGTGTTTATAAAGTTGTTTTTGATTGCCTTCGGAGTCGTTGGTGGGTACGGGGTCTGCAACGGTACCGCTGTACAGTAAGCCGTTTTCGTCCATCCAAGTATATCCTCCTCCGCCGCCCGCATTAGCAGTGCCGGTCGCCGCAAGTTTATTGGCTTCCGATATAAGCGCATTTCGCGCCGCGACTTTGTCTGCGGAGCTGCCTAATACGTCTCTCAACGTATAGCCGTACGTAGGATAACCTGAGGGCAGTCCGCCGTCCTTAATCTCGGCAACGGGCTTGACTCTGGGCGTTTGTCCAAGAACCTTGCCCGATACGCCGACGCTTGACGTCGCTTTGTACGCATAATCGTTCTCGAATACAGTGTTTTCATCTACGGCTGGCAGACCTAAATCGCCTCCGCCTCCTGCGCCGCCTTTGCCGCGAGTTCCTAAAACTATTCCCAAAGTAAGCGCAAGAATAAGTATAAGCGCAGTTATCGAAATAATAATCGCCAATGATTTTTTATTGTTTTTACGTACGGCGGCTTCCGTTCTGCTTGTTCCGTACGTAGCTGCGACGCGCTTTGACGCTTTCTTTGAAGCTGTATTCTGCGCGGTTTTTTTAGACGCGATATTCTTCGCAGTTTTTTGGGAAACAATGCGTTTTTCGTCCTGCTTCGACGCAGTTTCCGTGTCTGTGGTTTTCAGCTTCGTAGGAGTAGAGCTTTTATCTGCCTTCGCAGGTTTCGTCGTCGCGGGTTTCGCCGTCGCCGCAGATTTAGCCGTCGCCGCGGGTTTAGCCGTTGCCGCAGGCTTTGCCGTTGCCGCGGGCTTCGCCGTCGTCGCAGGCTTTGCCGTCGTCGCGGGTTTCGCTGTCGTCGCGGGTTTCGCCGTCGTCGCGGGTTTAGCCGTCGTCGCGGGTTTAGCCGTTGCCGCAGGCTTCGTCGTCGCCGCAGACTTCGCCGTCGTCGCGGGTTTAGCCGTTGCCGCGGGCTTCGCCGTCGTCGCGGGTTTAGCCGTTGCCGCGGGCTTCGCCGTCGTCGCGGGTTTAGCCGTCGCCGCGGGTTTAGCCGTCGCCGCGGGTTTAGCCGTCGCCGCGGGCTTCGCCGTCGTCGCAGGCTTTGTCGTTGCCGCAGGCTTTGCCGTCGCCGCGGGCTTCGCCGTCGTCGCGGGTTTCGCCGTCGCCGCGGATTTAGCCGTCGCTTCGGGTTTAGCCGTTGCCGCGGGCTTTGTTTGAGTAGGCTCTTTTGTCGTTTTGGAAACAGTTTTTGCAGTAGTTGCAGGTTTCGCCACTTTATCATCGGTTTTAGCCGTAGTTTTGGGCTTTGAGGTTTTGTCTGCCATAAAAACTCCTTCTTCAAATGATGTTTTATTGTTCTCTTATGTAATTTGCAATTACAATAGTTATATAAAATACTATCATAAACCAAAGAATGTGTCAATATTTCGCACTCATGGCTAAATGTATAAATTTGGTAATTAATCCCAATCATTTACAGGTGGTAGAAGAATTAACTATTGTATTCTTAGAAGATAAAATTTGGAAAAAACTTATAAACATGCCGTTAGAATACTGAAAAATCAAAATATTTATATTGTAGGGAAAAGGATTCGCACACAAAATGTGCTATAAAATGCACGCGGCTATTTTGTGCTTTTCTTCAAAAAGAAAAGCACGTTATGTCAACGCGCTAACAGAAATCTGCGCACGCAGTGCGCCACCAAGCAAAA
>CANDBF010000029.1 GCA_947382865.1 uncultured Clostridia bacterium | reverse complement strand
CACGCGGCTATTTCGTGCTTTTCTTCAAAAAGAAAAGCGCGTTATGTCAACGCGCTAACAGAAATCTGCGCACGCAGTGCGCCACCAAGCAAAAGATTGCGCGAAATAGAGCAAGAGTTTACACCGACGATTGGAATTGATAGCGGGCAATGTTTTGCGCGGTAGTAGCGAGAAAATGCACGCGGCTATTTCGTGCTTTTCTTCAAAAAGAAAAGCGCGTTATGTCAACGCGCATTTTCGAGTGGCGCGCCGTAAGGAGCTCGTAGGGCGACCTTGGACGCCCGTAATAGCGAAGTGAACAAACTTGTTTGTGGAAACGGAGCGTCAACCCGCAGGGATTCGCACACAAAGTGTGCTGCAAAACGATGTTTTGCAGAGAGCTCCTGCGCGTAAAAAAACAAAGCAAGATAACTTGCTTTGTTTTTGGCGCGCCGTAAGGAGCTCGAATCCCTAACCTTTGGTTCCGTAGACCAACGCTCTATCCAATTGAGCTAACAGCGCACGGCTTGTTTATTGAGCCTAATTATTATATAAAACTAATTTTTCTTTGTCAATCGATTTTGAAGCATATTATGCCGATTGCGAGCGCCGAATTTTACGGACGGAAGTATTCAAACGACTCGAATTTAAGAATAGACAAAACAGTAACAGAATTTTTATGCAAAAATTATGCATTTTTGAGCATTATGTTGCATAAATGTAGGAATTCTATGGATTTTACAAGATTTGTATCCCGATTTATATTGAAATGGTGTCGATTTTAGTTGTATTTTTATACACTATAATATATAATACTTCTATATTTCATAATAGATTGCGCCTGTTTTGGGGAAATCGATAATTCGTCCGAAGCGGGGAATAATTGTTTTGGAGCAGAAAATGAATCAATCTCAAAATTCTATGAAAATCTGGTATATAGTCGCCGTTTCCGCGTTGTTGCTGGTATGCATTATTTGTATGATACTGGGGCTGACTTTATCGGGCGATAAATACTATAATCTCACTTACGACGAGTTCGATGGAGTTTCTTTTATCGGAGAGATAAGTTCGGGAGCAAAGGTCAAGGACGGCACTGTCGTTAAGTTTGCAATCAGTATAGACGCCAACAAGGTCACGGGCGACCCCGTAGTGAAGACAAACGATCAGTTTACGCTTACTCCCGACGAAAACGGTCTGTACAGCTTTACGATGAAGAGGGACACCGTAGTCAAGGTCGAAAATATAATACGCCTCTCCGCATTTGACGTCACGTTTGACGGCGCAAGCACTCACACGCGCTTTATATGCGAGCAGGGCGATACGAACGGGCCTATCACCGTCAGTGCGGGAGAATCTATAAGTTTCAAGGTTGTAAGAAGCGTTTATTGCGTGGGCGACCCCGTAGTGCTTGCAAATACGACTATCGTAGAGCCCGACGAGCAGGGCGTATACACCTTTGCGGTGACTCAGAAGACCAACGTAACCGTTACGGGCATCGAGACGGAAGAGCCTTTCTATCGCAGAGAAAACTGCGGCGACGGCTCGCGTACCAATCCTTATAAACTTTCAAGACCGATCGACCTGTATTCGCTTGCGGACCTTGTCTCAAACGGATTTTACGTGAACGTGAAATTTGCGTATTACGAGTTGACGGCGGACATTGATCTGAACGGTGAGCAGCTTTATATCATAGGCGACGCCACAACGGAAAACTCGTTGTTCGCGGGGCATTTCAACGGCAACGGTCATACCGTATCCAATTTCTTCATTGAAGACTATATCATCGAGCAATCCGGATTTACGGTGGTCAAATTGCCTTATGTGGGCATGTTCGGCTACGTTACGTCTTCCGTTTACGGTCCTGCGGAAATAAGCAATCTGCACATTAAGGATTTCACTATAAACGTTGACAGGATAGACAGCGCGAAAAATCAGACCTGCTGTATCGGCGGTCTTGCGGGCTACGTCGGAGGAGCGAACATAACAGGCTGTTCGGCAAGCGGCGTAATCACCGCAAACGCGAGCGACGAGGAACTGTCCTATATCGGCGGCGCGGTCGGCGTTGTGGAATCTATTTCCGTAGACGGCGTAGGCGACTTTTCGGCGATTTTGCGCTCCTGTTCTTCGGAGATGGAGATAATCGGCGAATACGGATACATTTACGGCGGCGGAGGTATCGCGGGATATGCGAAATCCGCTTTTGAAAAGAACCCTTGCGTAATCCTCAACTGCTATTCTACGGGAAGTATCGAAGGCGCTATAAACGCCGGCGGCATTGTCGGCAGGTGCGCGGAGTACTCCTCCGTTCTCAACTGTTATTCTACGGGCGATATTTCGGCTATAAGCTATGTTCCCGACGGAAATCTTTCCTATGCGTACGGCGGCGGAATCGTCGGATATCTGGAAACCGGCGGCATAGTGGCAAACAGCTTCGCGCGCGGCGGAGTATTTGCGGAGTCTGTCGCAGTTGGTGCGGATAAAGCCGTGACGGGCGATATTATCGGCGGCGCGCAGTTATCTGCAAACAGCAATCTGCACGACGCAAACGCGTACGAATATAATTGCTATTCTAAGGGTGTGACTCTGAATAATCAGTTCTACCGCTCCGTTCTCGGCTGGGAAGAGAGCGACTGGGTGTTCGGCGACGGAGAGTATCCTCTTATCAACTTCGAAGACTCGACCATAACCTATAACGTAAACGTCAATTTTATAGAGAAAAAGCAAGACGGCTCCGTTGAGAACAACGCGTATTCCATTACCGCCACCGACGTTTATATGCCTATGGCGTTCTGGCATTATCAGAGCGAGGGTCTTCCCGAGTTCTATAATTGGCAGGGTCTGCGTTCTTACGGATACTATTTCGATAAGGAACTCACAATGAAAGTCCCCTATTCCTTTGTTCCTACGGGCGATATCACGCTGTACGCGGGATTTGCGGATTACACGGAGGTTGAGGGCAGATACTACGTCAAAATGAAAGACGCGGGAAGCGGAGTTTATATAGAGCTTTCCTCCGATGGAATTCTCACTATGAGAGACGGCGCGAGAAGCTACGTTTCGTTCTATACCTATGACGGCGAACTGATACGTCTTTACGACAACGCTCTTCTGTCAAGTATGTTCTTCGAGCCCCAGTACCTTATGTCTTTCGTGGGCACGATAGAGCAGACGTACGGAGGCAAAGAGCTTGTGGCGTTCAATAAGATATCCTATGAGCAGGGCGTGGCACTGTACGGCGCGAAGGAGCTGGACGGTTTCGGATACGGCGTATATTACGACGGCGATAGCAGTTTCGTGTTCAACACGGACGGCTCCGTCGTGATAAAAGGTACGTCTGGTTATGACGGCACCTTTGCGTATTATCCGTCCGTAGACGGCGACTCGCTTGTGATTTTAAGGAGCAATGATGAGGCTGACAATATATCGGTGACGCTGTCGGACGGAAAGGTTTCCTCCATTCAGGGCATCGTGTCGGGCTTAAATCATATAGACGTTTTCAAGGGTACTTGGGAAAAGCCGGTTGCGGCGCATATGCAGTACACATTCGACGGAAAGGGCGTTTGGAGCTATGAATATTTCGGCTATGACGCCGCGGGCAACAAGGTGCCCGTTACGTTCGCCGTGAGCGGCACATACGAGGTCAATTCGGACGGAGTCGCGATCATGTATAAGGACGGCTCCGAATACGCTCGGGCGATGTTTGAAAACGGAACCTTGAAGATAAACGGCGAGTCCTATTTCAACAGCGACAGCTTTGCGGGCTTATGGCTGTTCAACAGCAAATCGCCTATCGAGGTCAGACTTGACGGCATCGATAAAAACGGCTTCGGAACGGCGGCCGTAAATTACGGCGGCAAGGTGGGCGTGTTGGAAGCCAATTATAGCTTCGACGGCGAAAAACTGTATTTGTTCAACGGTCTTTCCCAGCTTGGCGAATTGGCGTACTCGTATGAGACAAAGACCTTGGACGGCAAGCTGTTGGTGATTTCTCCCGACGGCATATCTTCTTCTCAGAAAAACATAAGGCTTTGTCTTTATGACAGCTTCAAGGGCGTCTGGGTAAGCGACGACAGCGTGCTTTCTCTCGTCGAATTCAACGGTCTTGGCAATTATGACATCAAGGGCACGGCGGACTATCTCGCGATAAGCGGCAACATAAGGATAAACGGAGTAAGCGTAGGCGCATATTCGGTGACAAACGGAACGCTCAGCGGCAGCTTCGAGTACGATTCCGTGACCTACAATATATCCTATGATTTGAAAAACAACCGCATCGTCGTCAACGAAAGCATTTATCTTGTCGAGCGCGACGAGCTGTACGGACTTGAATTGCTAGACGCGGACGGCAACAAATACGTATTCGACGGCAAAGGCTACGTAAACGGCGGCGGCACTCTTAGCGTCAACGGAGCGGAGGATTATACCTATCTCATTCAAAGCGGCAACGTAGTCATAACGGGCGCGCAGAGCGGCAGTATGTCGCTTGACGAATTTATTCTTACGCTCGGAAGCGCGGACGCAAAACATCTTTTCCTCAACGGCGATTTCGAGGGAAGCTGGATAGTAGGCGGCACCGAAAACGGGATTATTACGCTCGGCAAGGTAGGAGCGAACGCAAGTATGACGGGCACATTTATGGGTAATAACGTAGTGTTCTCGTATGATAAGTCCAGAAAGACGCTGTCTTTTGATTGGAACGGAGTCACCGCAACCGTCGAGGCGCATAAGCTCGAATCGGAGAATATAACGGAGCTCTCGGTCAAGGTCGGCGCAACGACTTATATCTGTATGGACGCGGACAACACCTATTTCGACGAATACAAGGGCACTTATACGGGCAAAAATTCCACGATAGTACTCGACGGCTTCCTCAACAGCCGCTTCGGGGGCGCGACGGCGCTTATCATTCAGAATAACGGCGACGTATACTCCATACCTTATCAGATAGACAGATTCGGTCAGATTGTGTTTATAAGAGAGGGCGTGACCTACGATATATTGCTTGAAAATCCCGACGGAGAATATGTAGGAGAATCGGGCGGAAAGAGCTACGATTTGTGCAAGCCCGACAGTATGTACAGGCGCTCCGTATACGGTCTTAAAGACAATCACGAGGAGATAGACGAAAATACGATTTATTATTTCGACGGCGTAGGCGGCGTGTACGACAAAAATACAAAGCTCATTTATAAATACGAAATTCAAAAGCAAACGGATCAGGATATTCTGGATCTTGTTTTGAGAGCCGTGTTCACCGACGTCAAGAGGGGAAAGAAATATAACGTCGTAATTGATTACGGCAGTACGGATTATACGCTGTATATGACTGAAATCATAACTGCGGAGGAATGATTCTTTATGCGCGCGAACGAAAAAACCTCCAAAACCGTCCGACTGGCATACGGCAGTCTGTTCGGCGTTTACACCGTTCTTACGGGAGCTTTGATAATCTGGCAGGCGTTGGATATCTATTTTCGCGGCTCCCTGAACGCGGACGGGATTATTTTCACGCGCCAGAACGTGCTTGAAAGCATATCGAGGCTGTCTCCCGCGCTATGGCTGTGGTTTTCGCTTGCAGTAGTCGGTTTTATCCTTTGGGAGGTGTTCTCCGTCAAGGAGAAGCTGCCTAGGCTCGACGTGCGTTATACCTTGCATATACTTAAAAACCGCGTGCCGCGTTCGCTTGCGGTGTCCAAGGACAAGAGCCTTAGAGAGTCGTACAAGTTTATTAATTCGGAAGAACAGCTTCTCGAAGGACTTTGGACTTGCTGTATCTGCGTGGGAGTTGCGGGGGCTGTTTATACGATTGCGTATCTGGCAAATCCGTCCAATTTTCCAAAAGCCGACGTAACGGCAGAAATGCTGAACATGGTGAAAAACGTTATGCCATGGGTTGCTGCCACGCTTGCATTTGCGTGCGGAATATGCGTTTACGAGGGGCAATCGGCAAAAAAGCAGCTCGTACACGTGAAAAAACTTATTGCCGCTTCAAAAAAACAGGGGCTTGACTGCGAGGACGGAAAGGCTAAATTTACTACGTATAAGGACGCGGTTCACCGCTTTTTTTCCAAAATACATAAAAATTTGCAGGTTAAAGCGCAAAACAACAAGTTCTGCGCGTTTTTGCTGAGTTTATACAAGCATCGGATTGAGGTAGCAAGAATAACGGCGTGCTGTCTTGCCGCCGTATTCATAATCGTAGGCATAGTCAACGGAAGCGCGCGAGATTTGTTGCTCAAAGCTATAAATATCTGTACGGAGTGTATCGGTCTTGGCTAAGGTGAAGGAATTCTTTATAAAAACAGGCGGATGGCTCAAAGCGCACGCTCCGTCCAAGCGCCGCCTCATACAAATCTACACGGCTCTTCTGTTCAACGCCAATATAAAGGGCTTTTTCGGCAAGGGTAACAATATTATTTACAGGGGCGCGTCGAAGTACATATGTACGCCGGGCTTGCATTGCTATTCCTGCCCCGGCGCGATAGGCGCGTGTCCGCTCGGCGCGTTGCAGAACGCGCTTGCCGCTTCCAAAACAAGAGCTCCTATGTACATACTCGGCATTCTCGTCCTGCTCGGGATTATTTTCGGCAGAACGATATGCGGATATCTGTGCCCGACGGGTCTGGGACAGGATTTGCTTTATAAAATCAAAACTCCCAAACTTGAAAAGAGTCGTTATACTCGCATACTGTCCTATTTCAAATACGTTCTTCTTATAGTATTCGTGATAGCGATTCCTCTGATTTACAACGGAATACCCGCATTTTGCAAATACATATGTCCTGCGGGCACCTTCGGCGGAGCTGGCGGATTGCTTGCAAACCCCGAGAACGCGGGCTTTTTCGGCATGCTGGGCGGTCTGTTCAGCTGGAAATTCCTGCTGCTCGTTGTGTTTATCGTGTGCAGTATATTTATATATCGCTTCTTCTGCCGATTCTTCTGCCCCCTCGGCGCGATACTCGGCTTTTTCAATAAGATAGCGTTTATAGGCATAAAGCTCGACAAGCAGAAATGTACGGAATGCGGACTTTGCATACGTACGTGTAAAATGGATATTAAGCACGTAGGCGACCATGAGTGCATAAACTGCGGCGCGTGCGTGGCGGTGTGCCCGACAAAGGCTATAAGCTGGAAGGGCTCGCAGTTCTTCCTGCGCCCCAACGAGACGGATATGCCCGCAGAGGAAAACGTCCCGTCGCTTGCGGCGATGGTGCAGGGCGGCGCGGCGCAAGGCTCGGCGCTTGCGGCAGGCGAGGCTATCTCAATGCAAGCAGGTCAGCCGTCGTCCGCAAACGTTGCTTTTAGCGGGTCTGAGAATATTATCGCCGATAATATGAGCGCAGAAGCGCAGAATATCGCGGAGTCGGAGCAAACGAAGTCGCAGGTATCCGAGATTGCGTATGTCCAAGCCGATATAAACTCCTTTGTACCCGACACGAAAAAGGCGAGAGATATCAAAAAGCGCAATTTCTGGTTGCAGTTTGCGGCGTGGGCGGTTGCTATCGCGGTGCTTATTTCCGCTCTCGTGTACTTCAACTTCTTTGCCGAGACCAACACCACAACCGTTTACGGCGTGGGCGACAGATGTCCCGACTTTACGCTTAATACGTTTGAAACCTCGGCGACCCTGAAAGAGGACGGCACCCATATGGAGACTTTCTCTACTATGGACTTCAAGGGCACGGTTATGGTGATAAACTATTGGTATACCACCTGCGATCCCTGCGTTGAGGAATTGCCCGAATTTGCTGAGGTCAAGGACGAGTACGGCGATAAAATAGTTATGGTCGCGGTGCACGCGGCGGGCTTTGCGAGCGATAAGGAAATCGTCGATTTCATAGGTCTTGACAATCCCGCAAACAGCAAGACGAGCTGGTATGACTGGGGAATAATATTTGCGCAGGATACGGAGGCGGTGGACAGCTTCACTATGCTTGGCGGAAAGGCGGCTTATCCCATCACCGTTATTATAGATAAGGACGGCAATATTGCCTATTTCAAGGAAGGAAAGCTCAAAGGCGACGTATTGCGCAGTGAAATAGACAAATTGCTTTGAAGTGTGCAAATTGCATACTCAGGCGCAATCTTAAAACCGTTGTAGGTCAATTCGGTCTTAACAAATTTTAATCTATGATTTATAAAAAAACTGTGCGACGATATGCGCAGTGCAGTCTTATAATAGGAGGCAAACGTGGAAAGCAAAGTTTATTTTTCCCGAACCATAACTCCCCAAAAGGTAGTGGAACTGTACGATAGGCTGGGCAAGGAGCTCGACGGGAACGTTGCGATAAAGCTGCATTCCGGCGAGGTTGGCAATCAGAACTTCTTACGTCCCGACTTCTGGAAGCCGATTGTAGACAGAGTAGGCGGAACCGTGACGGAGTGCAACACCGCGTATGACGGAGGTCGCGATACGACGGAGAAACACCTTAAAACTCTGAAATTGCACGGTTGGACTGACGCGTTCGGCGTTGACCTGATGGACGCGGAGGGTCCCGACCTCGAACTTCCTGTTCCAGACGGAAAGGTTATCAAGCGCAATTATGTAGGCAAAAACCTAAAAAACTATAATTCGCTTTTGGTGCTGTCGCATTTTAAGGGGCATCCGATGGGCGGGTACGGCGGAGCTTTGAAGCAGCTGTCGATAGGCATAGCGTCCTCATACGGCAAAGCGTACATACACGGCGCGGGAGTGCCCGAGGATATTTGGACTGCGGAGCACGACAGATTTTTGGAGGCTATGGCGGACGCGGCGTATTCAGTGGTTGAATTTTTCAATGGCAACGCCGTATATGTAAACGTGATGAAAAATATGTCGGTGGACTGCGACTGCTGCGCGGTGGCGGAAGACCCGTGCATAAAGGATATAGGCATTCTGATTTCCGACGATCCCGTGGCAATCGATAAGGCGTGTTTGGATTTGGTGTACGCCGCAACCGACGACGCGGGTCAAAAGCATTTCCTCGAAAGAGTGGAGAGCAGAAACGGGGCGCATACGATAGACGCGGCGGTGCAGCTCGGCGTAGGAAGCAAGGACTACGAGCTTATCGAAATCTGAGGTGAAGATATGTTGAGTTATGTTTTGAAAAATCGCAGCATTGCGTTCAGATTATCGGTAAAGGGTTGCGTTTCGGCGTTATTGACGGTGTTGGCGGTCGCGTTGCCGCAAATTGCGCATATTGTGGGCGGAGCTTCCGCAGGCGCGGTGTGGATGCCTATGTATGCTCCCGTATTGCTTGCAGGCTGTATTCTCGGTTGGCGCTGGGGTTTGGCGGTAGGCGTGCTTTCTCCCGTGGCGAGCTTCGGATTTACGACCATTGCGCTCGGCTCGGCTATGCCGATTGCGGCAAGACTGCCGTATATGATACTCGAGCTTGCGGTTTTCGGCGTAGTTTCGGGTTTGTTTTCTAAAAAAATAATGAAGAACGCGCTTTATGCGTTTGCCGCGGTCATAACTGCGCAGGTATGCGGGCGGTTGGTTTACGTTATTTACAGCATCATAGCGGGGAATGCGTTTTCTGCGATAACGGCGTCCGTTCAGACGGGACTTGTCGGGATTTATCTTCAAGCCGTCATTGTACCCGTTGCGGTAATCATCCTCGCCAAAATGCTGTTGAAGGATAAGAGCGAAGCTAATGAATGATTTTCAAAAAGCCAGATCGCTTTATGAAAAGGGCGGTTATACCTGCGCGCTTGTGAGAGGCGATAGCGTAATATTATCCGCCGAGCGCGGAATTGCGCCGCTTGTAGAGCTTTTGGTAAGGGATTTGCGCGGCTATTGTGCAGCCGATAAGATTGTCGGAAAGGCTGCGGCTATGCTGTATGCGTATATGGGCATTTCAGCCGTATATGCCAAGACGATAAGCAAGGCAGCTGCGGAGGTTTTTGACAGATATTCGGTCGGATATGAATTTGACGTTATGACGGATCGGATCGTAAACCGCAGGGGAGACGGGATATGCCCTATGGAAGTTGCCGTCGAGGACATTTATGATTGCGCGGTTGCCGCAGAAGTTTTGAAAATCAGATTTGAAAGCGGCATTTGACCTTTAAGCGGTATTTGCGAGGCGATAGCTACATATTATTATGAGAGAAAAGTCGGTTGACGATGTCAATCGGCTTTTCAAAAAGAACCTTTTCAACAAAATTTGACAAAAATCTGCTTTATCCTTCAAAATTCGTCATTGCAATTGTTACATAATATATTTACGGAAAGTCAATTTATTATTAGTCAGACGGTACGCCGTATTATGAAAACAGTTTCATAAAATGTATTCGGTTTGCGACGGAGGAAGGTATTATGGAAAGCACAAAGCAAAAATGCGTTGAATGCAAGCATTACGTACAACATTACATAAAGTCGGGAACGGCGTTCCGCGCAGCCTGTTGCGGGCATTGCACCTGTAAAGAGCGTAATAGCAAACAGCAAAATAAATATCGACTTCCCAATATCGGCAGCTGCGAATTATGGGAGCCCGTCGACTCTGATTCGGAAACGGGCAGGGTGCAGATAGAAAGAGCGCTCTCGGATATTGCAAACAAGCTGAACGATATAGCCAACATACTGCAATTGGATATGGAAAGCAAAAATCCGTCTGAATAAGACGGATTTTTATTTTTAGAAATTTAGTATTTCAAACAGTATACAGCCCAATCGATAACGCGCAGAGTTTATACGCTGTAATGCACGTAGTAGCAGCCGAACATCAGCCACGCATATGCCGAAGAACCGTCGCCGTAGATGTAGTAAATCAGCTCGTTTAGGATTTCGACCAGTCTTTGGTCGGCTTCTATCAGACCGTACAGCGGGTCGGTGACCTCCTTGCCCTGACGGGATTTATAGTAGTAAGTCATCAACTCCTGCGTATAGTCGTTGCCGCCCATTGCGGTGAAGTTGAATCTGCCGCCGACAACCATATCGTAAAGAGAATTGTTGTTTTTATCGAAATAGTTGGAGTGAATAAAGTCAATATACATCACCGAGCCGTAGTTGTAGTTTTCGATGACGTGATAGTAGCCTGTGCCGGTAGTGTTCAGCGCAACCTCGACTGCGTTGTATGTGCCGTCGAAGTTCCAGCTTCCGTCGTCCGTGGAAGCTACGCGCATGTAGTCGTACGACCTGCCGACATTGGTAATGTTAAGTTTATATGAACCCGTGGCTTGCGCGTACGCAAGACATGCCTGAATGCGGTATTCCGTATCGGCGTTCAAAACCACATAGAGATTGAAATCGTCGGCATTGTTGTCGAATCTGCGTTTATAGGATTCGTTCTGGTCGTTGTACGCTATAAGGTTGTCTTCCGCATCGTATATTGCTATACACGGGTCGGTTGCGAACTGCGCGGAGCTACGGGTGGAGTAGAACCTGTATACGCCCGTTTCCTTGGGAATGTACTTGAACCAGATTCCGCCGCCGTTGAGAGAGATTATCTTTGTGATGTCGATATTCTTCGTGATATCTCCCGCTTCCGTGATTGTGTACGAGTGAGTATAGCTCAGACCCGCTACGGGATTGGTGACCGCGCTGCAAGCGTCGCCGTTGATGTGCTCGGTGCCGTTAGGTCTCATTTCGCCGAAATGACGGAAGAAGTAGCACATTTCAAGCCATTGATCCTCGTAATACGCCTTGTTGTTCTTGGCGCAGTAGGCTTGCATAAACGCTTTTATGGTGTCTATCAATTCATCTGTGACGGGCAGCAGCCCGTTGTCGGAAAAGCCTTGCACGTAGTAGCACTCGATAACAAATTCGGAATGTCCGTATTCAAACGTGAGCGGAACGTCGTCCCCGGCGTCATTACGATTGGACATAAGCCAGAATGAAATATGGTATAGCGAGTTGTTTGCGAGGCTTCCGCTTTCGGTTGTAAATTTATCCTCGCCTATTTGCTTTTCCGACCAGACGGTGGGATTGAGGATATCGGCGTAAAGCAGAGAGTACTGTTCGTGTCCGAAATTATCCGTGTATGCAATCTTGTAGTATCTTGTGTCGTTATGCTCCGTAAAAGGCGCAAGCAGCTTTATGTCCTTGTATTTGTTGGATTCGAGAGTCTTTCCGTCCGTCGCGGCAACTCGTTGGTCGATAGCTACGGCTTCGATATCGTTTATGTCGGAAACGGTTATATTCGCTATTGACGCAAACTCGTTGTTGACGGTCAGTTTTTGGTCTTTTATGAATATAAATGCGAGCTTTACGGTGACGGTATGGTCGGCTATATACACGCCGTATTTACGCTCCCAGCCCTTGCTGTTGCCGCTATGCTGCGCGACGATATTTCCGTTTACAAGCGCGTAAAGTATATCCTTACCCGATTCGCTGTTTATATTATAGTTGTAAGAGAGCACGTCTCCGCTGTTGAGCGTTACGTCGCAGTACACCGTGGCATAGGTAAAATCGGTGCCTGCGTTCGAGGCGTACATATATTTTATTCCGTTGTCCTCGCCGAGCAACCAAGGCCAAGAATAGGGCGCGTCCTTCTCGGAGGTTTCCTCATGGAAATTATTGATTTTGCTTACCGCGCTGCTGTCGAGCACCGCATTCTCCACGAGTGAGGATTCGGGCATAACGAGGTCATTATCGGGCTTCACGCGGTCTTTCGGAGCGTCGGGGTTCTCTTCGCCGCTTCCGTTATTTTCCTGCTGAGTGTAATTGTCCGAGGTGTATTTGTCAAACAGGGCGTTCCAGACCGATTCGGACGTTTCCGAGGATGTATATTTGTACGCGACTACGCCGTATCTGTCGATAATGACAGTGGTCGGGAAGCCTTTAACGTCGAATTTACCCGTCACGTTTGCGGCGTCGGATGCCATATGGAAGGTAAGCCCGCGGTCTTCCTTAAACGTGGCGATTTCCCTAGAGCTGTCCTGACTGTCGAGAGCAATGATGCCCATTTTGTTTCCGTACGCCTCGTACGCTTTCTGTATAGCAGGGAACTCCGACTGACAGGGCACGCAGGAGGTATACCAGAAGTTGAGCGTAACCGCCTTTTTGGTTTCGAGCATTTCCGACAGAGTGTGTCTTGTTCCCGATACCTCAACGTAGCTGAAATCGTGCATAACGTCGCCTAGCTGATACAGCGTGCCCGCAGGGGCTGTCGTAGCTATGACTTTGGAGGGCAGTACAATTTTTGCAGTGCCTACCTCGGGCTTGGTTTTGAAATCCGCGTCTTCGGGAATATAGTAACCTTCGGGCAGAGTGGACTCGTCTACGTCGAGCTTGTATTCGCCTGGGTCGAGCTCCATTTCGATTTTGCCGTTCTTTGAAATGCCCGCGGTCTTTGTTACGCCGTTTAGCTTTGCCGTTACGCGGATTCCGTCCAGATTAAGACCGCCCGCCGACATAACGGAAACAGTGTATTTGCCGTTATACTTATTGCCGATACCGGCATTTGCGGGATTCATATAGTCGGCGCCGTTTATGCTGCCCAACGAGGTTATTGTAAATGCAAGACAAGTTGCGGCAAACACAGCAACAAGAACTGCCAAGAGAATTTTTCTTACGGTATCAGTCATCGCGCGAACCTCCGAACATTCGTAGAATACTTAGGTGAACAATATTATTGTATTATATATATGCATATTATTATAAAATATTATCTCAAAATAAGCAAGCGATTGCGACGCGAAAGTGGAGTTTTAATCAAACTATGCATAAAAAGGGGCATAAATCATGCTTTTATGCGGTTTTTATGCGCAAATATACATTTTTACGGTTGAGAGGAGAGCGGTTTTAATTTATAATTTCAAAAACAGACGACCCGAAGCGAATAATCTTTATAAAATAAACGCACGCTATCTTTATCTGAAAAACCGTAAAATGGGATATGATGGGAATACGGACAAAATCGCAAAGGGCGGGATTTGAGTCTGTATTTTTATGCAAAGTGCTTAAAATCCTTGACTTATTCCGACTTTCATAAGAAAATAAATACAACAAAACGTAACAGGAGGCTTTTATGAAGAATACATTCAAGCGTATTGTCATATGTCTGTTGACCGTTGTACTATGTCTCGGCGTCGCGCTGTTTGCGGTGGCGTGCAATCCGGATTCCGACGACTCGGGCAACGGCAATTATATTATAAAAGTCGTATATCCCGACGGAACGGCGGTTACGACGGGTACGGGCGGTCCCAACGAGGATCAGCTGCAGGTGCAGGTCTGCGTTGACGCGGACGGCGGAGCTTGCTCTATAAAGGTAGCGGTAGACGCTAACGGTACCGCGACGTTTACGGCGGACAAGCTGCCGACGTTGCCTGCGGGAGCAAAGTATCATATCGTGCTCTCCGGTCTTCCCGAGGGATACACGTACAACGCCACCGCGGAGAATTTATACGTCGACTCACCCGTCACCGTGACCGTAACGTTGAGCGAGGCAGGTCCGCAGACCGTGGCATACACTCTTACGGCAAAAGATACGAACGACGCGCCCCTAGTTGGGGCGCCTTTTGAAATTTACGCGTATAATCCGTCCAATTCGAGTCAGACGCCTACGCTTGCGCAGGCAACGACCGATTCCGACGGCGTGGCTATCTTCAATATCGTTCCCTCAGATAACGAGAACCTTCAATACAAGGTAAGGCAGTCGACGGGATTCCCCTACAAATACGAAATCGCGGCGAATCAAGACAAATCATTTGATTCCGAAAGAAAAATGTTGTTGACCTACAAGTATTATCCGAACGCGTTTTCCTTCGGAGATACTGCGAGACTGAATTATAAAAGAACGCCCGCCGCACAGGACGGCGAGCCTTCGGTGACGTATACTCCATTGCAGCTTTCGCTCAAAGACGGCGTTTACGAATATTTCTATTTCAATCCTTATGACGAAACCTCGACCGCGACGAACGATAATAAATCGGCGGCGGCAAGCGGAACTTATAACATCAAATTTACGGTGTCGGGCAACGCCGGCGTCACGATGAAACAGTTTTCGGGTTCGGCGAGCTACGTTCCTCAAAATCCCGAAACAAAAATTCCGTCAATCGTATTGAGAGAAGTGACCAATCCTAACGAAGGAATAGTTGTAGAGCTTTCCGCTTCGGACAACAATATGAGTATTATATTCGGAATTGTTGCGGAAGGCGACTGCTCGGTTACTATTTCGGTGGAAAGAACGGGGGACTATTCCTACGTCATTCCTACGCCCGTAATCACGACGATCGAACCTTCTTCTACGCCACAGAACGTCGGCAACGGAGATTTGGAGACAGGAAACGCGATTTCTCTCAACACCACGTCGATAATAGTCAAGGATGCTAACGGCATTTATCACGTAGGCTCCGAGAACGGACCCATAGTCTATGCGGTGCTCAACAAGGTCATTCCGTACAACGGATTTGCGGAGTACTCATTTGCAAGGCTGATTGATTTGGCGAATCCCGAAACCAATCCCGACGAGTATTCGCTTTACGCCTCGATATTCAGGATAACCACCGCGCGCGATTCCAAGGGACACGCTACGACAATAGACGATTATATCGAGATGATGGGAGCATACTGCGACGCGACGCAGAACACGGAAGGATTGTATCCGCTCAACGACGATATCAAGAACTTTCTTGAAAACTACGTGTCAAGCTCTATAAGCACTCAACCCAACCTGTATCTGTGCGCCTGCAAGTATTTCTCGCAGGATATTGTACAGGCGGAGAAACTCAACTCGGGAGCCAACAGCGTCACCTTTACGGAAACGGACGTAAACGGCTTCGGCAGAGTATTCAGAGTTACGTCGGTCAACGGCGGCAATTATACGCTCGGCGTTTCCGTAGGGAATACCAACGTTACCGTCTGCAACCCCGACGAGCCCACCGAGGTATTCATCGGACAGATTGACCGCGACGGACAACCCGTCAACGTGTATATGTTCCAGTTCGTTATGGAAGCGGGACAGTCCAGAGATTTCCTCGTCAGATTCGGCGAAGCCGGTACGGAAACGCTGACTTTGAGCGGCGGAAACGACCCCGTCGAGGACAATACGGATCTGGCTTTGGGAGATAACGATATTTCCGTTTCGCCCGACGAGGTTTATAACGGAAAAGAATATATCTTTACTGCGCCCGAAACAGGTTGGTATCTGCTGAGCGTGGACGGAAGCAACGAAAATATTCTTATTTTCGATGACGGCGAAGCCGTAATCGATGCGTCTGTGAATTTGTTGGAGTACAAATTCTATCTCGAAGAAGGCGCCGGAATGTATTTCTATATGTCTTGGGTGGAGATAGAAGTATCCGAGGCGGTGACGTATTCCGTTAATTTCGCCACCACGGCAGCGCCGCAGCCTTCCTCGATAGGCTTGAACGGCGGAAACGTGAATATGGCTCTTTCGGAGTTTATTCTCGAAGTGAGCGAGGCGGGCACGTACAGCCTGACGTTTGACGTCGGAATGCAGTTCGGCAGAGACACAATCGTTCTCAGAGTCGGAAACGGAGCAAACATCACCGTCTCCCCACAGACCAACTTCATTGCCGCAATTACTGTTACGGACGACGATATAGTCGACGGCGTGGTGGTAATCACCATAGTGCAGGGTGTATCGGCGGAAATACCCGTCACCGTACAAAAAACCGCCTGATTGCAGGCAAAAGATATCCGCGCCGCGCCGTAACCAAACGGCGCGGCGTTTTTATTGCCGAATTTTTATGCTTGTACTGATAAAAATGTTTTTAGGCTCGGGAAAACGGCGCGCGCACCCTCCGCGTTATTGACAGCATAGCAAATTATCCGACAAAACATGACATAACTTACAAAAACTTATATGTCATAAAGAGTTATTATATTTTTATGAAAACTCGTGTTATGCGCGCCGAAAGGAAATTTTTTCCTACGTTTGATTTTAGGCTTTCCCCCAAAACCGCAATAAAATTTGTTGCGGAATGCCTGTGTTTGTTCCTGCTTGCTTCCGTAGGCGACTTCGGCTTTGCGCTTGCGCTCGCGCTGTTTTGCGGTCTGGCGTACGCGAGACAGAATATTCTTGCGATTGCACCCGCATTTATAGTTGCGTGCTGCGTGTTTACGCTTGACGTCTGGATGCTGCTTTATTCGGCGGTTCCCGTAATTTTGCTTTTTGCGCTGTACGCGGTGTTTTTCAAGCTGAGGCGCAACGTGCCGCTTTGGACGGTCGCGCTAAGCGCCGCGGTAGGAATGATTCCGTACGCGGTGTGCGGCTGCGTTTTCTCGCAGGCGTATCTCACCGTCGGCATAAACCTGCTTGTAGCGGTCGTACTCACATTTTGCTGCGGCATAACGTCTTACGCGGTGTTCGTGCGCGGATATATGCACAGAGCGACAGTAGACGAGTTGATTTGCTCGGGCGTAGTTGCGGCAGTGGTAGGCTACGCGCTGTCGGGAGTCAATATATACGCCTTCGGCGTCTTTTTCAGTTTGTTTGCATTTGCGGTTTTGTTTTCGTCAACCTGTTTCAAAACGCAGACGACGCTGTATCTTGCTCTGCTGCTCGGCATAGGCGCGGCGTTGCAGAGCAAAAATCTGGCATTACTCGCCGCTTCTGCGGCGGTAGGCGCGGCAGCGGTGGCATTTTCTCCGTTCACAAGATGGTCGTCGGCTCTTGCAATGCTCGCCACTGCCGCGCTCTTATGGCTGTTCGGCGCGTACGGCGAGGCGGGTTGGCAGACGCTCGTTATGACCGCGGTCGGAGTGATAGCCTGTCTTTGTATCCCCAAATCCGTCATAGTAAAGGTGCAGGGAATGGGCAAGGGCGACAACCGACGCGCATATACGGGAATAGTCAACCGCAGAGGCAGGGACCTTGCGGCGCGTCTGTATTCCACGAGCGACGTTTTTTACGATATGTCAAAAAGTCTGGAAAACTCCGTGCGCGCAACCGAAATATACACCGCGGACAGGCTTGCGCACGATATCGCAAAAAACTATTGCGGCAAGTGTCCCGACAGAGAAGCGTGCTTTGCGGCGCTTGGCGACGACACATATTCCGTGATACTTCCTATGGCGCAGGCGGCTATGGAAAGAGGCAAGGCGACGATTCTGGATATGCCCCCTTTTGTGACAAGCAGATGTACCAAAACGCATTCGTTGTCAGCTATGATAAACAGCGCGGCAGACGCATACAGGCAAAAAAGAGAATTGGGAGACGGCATTGCGGTAGGAAAGCAGATGATGGCAGACCAGTTTTCGGGTATCGCGCTTGTGCTCGATTCGCTTGCGGCGGACTGCGCGTCTCAGGTGAATTTTGCGGGTGAAGAGGTGGAGTATATAAAGTCCGAGCTTCTCAAACACAATATAGTAGCAAGCGAGATAGTCGTATCAGGAAAGGGCGCAAGGGTATTTGTGACCTTGCTTGTAAGAGCCTGCGACGCGCAGAAGGCGGTGCTTTCCCGTATACTCTCCAAATATCTGAAAATCAATCTGGAAGTCGCAAAGATAGAAGAAAGAGGCGCGCTCAGGCTCGTTTATCTCGAAACCGCTCCCGTATTTGAAATAGCCTATGGCATAGCCGAGATGAAACGGGACGAGGAAGCGGTTTCGGGCGACAGCAGGAGCATACTTTGTCCGTCGCGCAATCGCAGGCTGTTTGCAATCTGCGACGGAATGGGCAGCGGAGATGAGGCGGCAAACGCAAGCCGCAACGCGGTGAATATGATAGAGAGCTTTTACAGAGCGGGCTTTGACAACGCAATCATTTTGAGTCTTGTCAACAAGCTGTTGAAGCTCGGTCTCG
>CANDBF010000028.1 GCA_947382865.1 uncultured Clostridia bacterium | reverse complement strand
GAGATTGACCTTAGTGACTGGAGTTCAGACGTGTGCTCTTCCGATCTGGCGCGGGACAGCAGTCTCGCATACACTGCACGAGGCTTGCGGGCGGCAAGGCCGACACATGGTTTTTGCGCCAGCACGACAAGGTGCTCAACCTGCCTTTCAAACCCGAGCTCGGCAGAGCGGACAGAGATAACGTCGTGGACGGCTACGTCAATCACAACGAAGAGGACGTATGCGCGGACGGCAACTGGCAGAAGTATTTCACCGAGCAGCCCTCGCCCTTCACCGACGGGGAGAAGAGGGAGTATCTTTCAAAGGTTGACGGGGTGGCACTCGGCTCGGACGCGTTCTTTCCGTTCAGCGACAATATCGAAAGGGCAAAGAAAAGCGGCGTGAAATATATTGCCGAGCCGGGCGGCTCCATACGCGACGACCTCGTGATAGAATGCTGCGACAAATACGGAATGGTTATGGCGTTTACGGGGATGAGATTGTTCCATCATTGAGATAAAGCGTACGAAACGGGTGTGTAAACTCCCGTTTTTGGTCAATATGGCAATAATTTGTTTTGATAGAAAAAGATAAGAAACGCATAGTTTTCTTATGACAGGAGCTTAAAGTGAAAGTTTTGGTCGTAGGCGGCGGCGGAAGAGAGCACGCCATAATAAAGAAGATTAAGCAGAATCCGAGCGTAGAAAAGATATACGCGCTTTCGGGCAACGGCGGCATCGCGTCGGACGCCGAGTGCGTGAATATCGGAGCTAAGGACATAGACGGCATAGTGGATTTCGCGTTGAACAACGCGGTGGACTACGCGATAGTCGCGCCCGACGACCCGCTCGTGCTGGGAGCGGTGGACGCGCTAGAGGGCAAGGGCATTCCCTGCTTCGGACCGCGCGCGAACGCCGCAATCATAGAGGGAAGCAAGGCTTTTGCCAAAAACCTTATGAAAAAGTACGGCATTCCCACCGCGGGCTACGAGGTCTTCGACAATCTGGATGACGCGCTCGCGTACGTGAAAGGCGCGCCCGTGCCCATTGTCATAAAAGCGGACGGGCTTGCGCTCGGAAAGGGCGTCATAATCGCGCAGACAAAAGAGGAAGCCGTTGCCGCCGTCAAGTCTATGATGATGGACAAGGTGTTCGGCAAGAGCGGCGATTACGTCGTCATAGAGGAATTTATGACAGGTCCGGAGGTGTCGGTGCTTGCGTTTACCGACGGCAAAACCATTGTGCCTATGGTCTCGTCTATGGATCATAAGCGCGCGCTTGACGGAGACAAAGGACTGAATACGGGCGGAATGGGTACGGTCGCGCCCAATCCCTACTATACGGAAGGAATCGCGAAGATTTGTATGGAAAGGATATTCGAGCCTACCGTGCGCGCGATGAACGCGGAGGGCAGGACGTTTAAGGGGTGTCTGTATTTCGGGCTTATGATAACGCAGGGCGGTCCTAAGGTGGTGGAGTACAACTGCCGCTTCGGAGACCCCGAAACGCAGGTGGTTCTGCCGCTTTTGAAGACGGATCTGCTCGACGTAATGCGCGCCGTGACGGAGGAAAGGCTCTCTGACATAAAAGTGGAGTTTGAAGACAAGCACGCCTGTTGCGTGATTATGGCATCCGAGGGGTATCCGTCGCATTATGACAAGGGCTTTGCGATAAAATATCCCGAGGAGCTTAAAGACAAAATCTTCTTCGCGGGAGCGGCTGAAAAGGACGGCGCGCTTGTCACAAACGGAGGCAGAGTGCTCGGCGTGACGGAGATAGCGGACACTCTGAAGGGCGCGATAGACGCTGCGTATGCCGACGTCAAAAAAATAGAGTTTGGCAACGCCTATTATCGCAGGGATATAGGCAAAAAGGCTTTGCTCGCTACGGAGGTGAAGTGATGGTATATAGAGTTTTCGTCGAAAAGAAAAGCGAACTTGCAAACGAGGCTAAGTCCTTGCTTGCGGACGCGCGCGCACTGCTTGGAATTGCGGAGCTTGAGAACGTGCGCGTGTTCAACCGCTACGACGCGGAGAATATATCCGAGGAACTGTTCGAGTACGCAAAAAAGACGGTGTTTTCCGAGCCTCAGCTGGATATAGTCAGCGACGAGCTTGGCGTAGACGGCGCGACGGTGTTTGCGGTGGAGTATCTGCCGGGACAGTTCGACCAGCGCGCGGACTCGGCGGCGCAGTGCATACAGATTATCTCCTGCGGCGAGCGTCCAACGGTGCGCACGGCGAAGGTGTACGCGCTTTACGGGAAGCTGAGCACGGAGCAAATCTCCGAGATAAAGAAGTACGTCATAAACCCCGTCGAGGCGAGGGAAGCGGCGCTTGAAAAGCCGCTTACGCTCAAAGCGAATTATGACATTCCGACGACGGTGGCTACGCTCGACGGATTTATTTCCCTCGACCGCGAGGGGCTTGCGGATTTCGTGAAGAAATACGCGCTTGCAATGGACACGGACGATATTGCGTTTTGTCAGGAGTATTTCAAATCCGAAAACAGAGAGCCGACGATAACGGAAATCAGGATGATAGACACCTACTGGTCCGACCATTGCCGTCACACGACTTTCCTTACGACGATAGACTCCGTGAAGTTTGAGGACGCGCTGCTCGAAAGCGCGTGGGAGGATTATATCGCGACGAGAAAGGAACTCGGCAGGACGAAGCCGATTTGCCTTATGGATATAGCGACGCTCGCGGTGAAGTATCTCAAAAAGCAGGGCAAGCTGGACAAGCTGGACGAATCCGAGGAGATAAACGCGTGCACGGTGAAAATAGACGTAGACGTTGACGGCGAGACGGAAAAGTGGCTGTTGCTTTTCAAGAACGAGACGCACAACCACCCGACGGAAATAGAGCCGTTCGGCGGCGCGGCGACCTGCATAGGCGGCGCGATACGCGACCCGCTTTCTGGGCGCGCGTACGTGTACGGCGCGATGAGAGTTACGGGCGCGGCAAATCCGTTGAAGCCCGTAAGCGAGACGATAAAGGGCAAGCTGCCTCAGCGCAAAATCGTGACGACGGCGGCGGCGGGATATTCCTCGTACGGCAACCAGATAGGGCTTGCGACGGGAATTGTGGATGAAATATATCACGACGGCTACGCGGCGAAGCGTATGGAGATAGGCGCGGTGATAGCCGCTGCTCCGCAGCAGAACGTGCGCAGGGAAAGACCCGTCGCGGGCGATATTGTCATTTTGCTGGGCGGAAGCACGGGGCGCGACGGCTGCGGCGGCGCGACGGGGTCGAGCAAGTCGCATACGGCGCAGTCGCTCGAAACCTGCGGCGCGGAGGTGCAAAAGGGCAACGCTCCCGAGGAGAGGAAGCTGCAAAGGCTGTTCAGAAACGGTGAGGCGAGCAGACTGATAAAGCGCTGCAACGACTTCGGAGCGGGCGGCGTATCCGTCGCTATCGGAGAGCTTGCGGACGGGCTTGTGATAGACCTCAACGCCGTACCCAAGAAGTACGACGGACTCGACGGCACCGAGCTTGCGATAAGCGAGTCGCAAGAGCGTATGGCGGTCGTGGTGGACAAAAATGACGCGGAAGCGTTTTTGAAGCTCGCAGAGAAAGAAAATCTTCAAGCGTGCCCCGTGGCGGTCGTACAAGACGAGCCGAGGCTGGTCATGAACTGGAACGGCAGAAAGATAGTGGATATAAGCCGCGATTTCTTAAACTCCAACGGTGCGGAGAAGCATATCGATATCGCAGTTGCAAAGCCCGCTTCCACGCAGAAGAGAGTCGACGGCGGCTTTGCTGACAATTATAAAAAGCTGGCGGACGACCTAAATATCTGCTCCAAGCGCGGGCTGTCGGAGACCTTCGACTCCACGATAGGCGCGGGCACGGTGCTTATGCCGTTCGGCGGAAAGAGACAGCGCACGCCCATACAGGCGATGGCGCAGAAGATATCCGTCGAAAAGAAGCACACTGACGACTGCTCGCTTATGGCGTGGGGCTACAATCCGTTTATCACGGAAAAGAGCCCCTATCATGGCGCGTATCTCGCGGTTGTGGAATCGGTGAGCAAACTGATTGCAAGCGGAGCGGAGTTTAAGGACGTGTATCTGACTTTTCAGGAGTATTTCGAGCGTCTAGGCAAGGACGGCAAGCGTTGGGGCAAGCCGCTTGCGGCGTTGCTCGGCGCGTTCGAGGCGCAGAAGAACTTCGGCATAGGCGCGATAGGCGGCAAGGACTCGATGAGCGGCAGCTTCGAGAACCTCGACGTTCCGCCCACGCTCGTGTCCTTTGCGGTTACGACGGAAAAGGTGAACAATATAGTTTCGCCCGAATTCAAGACGGCGGGACACAGGGTCGCGCTGATAAAGCCCGAATACGACAAGGACGGCTTGCCCGTGACGGAAAGTCTGCTTGCCGTTTATGACAAAATCGCAAGGCTCGTACGCGAGGGAAGGGCTGCGGCGTGCTATACGCTCACTCTCGGCGGAATTGCGGAGGCGGTGCTCAAATGCTGTATGGGAGGCGGCTTCGGCTTCGCGTTCGACGGCGCGATGAGCGTAGAGAAACTGTTCGGCTACGGCTACGGCGCGTTTATCGTCGAACTGACGGACGGCGACGAGGGCGAGACCGTGGGATATATCACGGAGGAAAGAAACCTTACGCTCGGAGCGGAGCGCGTAAGTATGGACGAGCTGGAAGGCATTTACGAGAGCAAGCTCGAAAGCGTGTATTCCTGCAATATAGAGCAGAAGCAGGGCAAAATCGAAAACGTATCCTATAAGGCGGAAAAGCGCGTCGCTCCCGCCGTAAAGTTCGCAAGACCCAAGGTGCTTATCCCCGCCTTCCCCGGCACCAACTGCGAGTACGACAGCGCAAAGGCTATGCGCGACGCGGGCGCGGAGCCTAAAATAGTCGTTATAAACAACCTTAGCTCCGCGGGCATATCCCGCAGCATAGAGGAGTTCGCCGCAGAGCTTAAAACCTCTCAGATAGTATTTATCCCCGGCGGCTTCTCGGGCGGAGACGAGCCCGACGGAAGCGGCAAGTTTATCACGGCGTTTTTCAGGAACGCGGCAGTCAAGGAGAATGTCACGGAGCTTCTCGACAGGCGGGACGGGCTTATGCTGGGCATATGCAACGGCTTTCAGGCGCTTATCAAGCTGGGACTTGTTCCCTACGGCAGGATTATAGACACCGACGAGAGCTGCCCCACGCTTACGTTCAACACCATCGCGCGCCACCAGTCCAAAATAGTACAGACCCGCATTGCGTCCAACAAATCCCCGTGGCTTGCGGCAACGGAGGTGGGAGAGGTGTACAACGTGCCTATCTCGCACGGCGAGGGCAGGTTCTTCGCCGACGATAAGCTGATTGCGGAGCTTGCCGCAAAAGGACAGATCGCAACTCAGTACGTTGACCTCAACGGAAACGCCACGTGCGACGTGCAGTACAATCCCAACAACTCCGCTTGGGCGGTGGAGGGCATAACCTCAGAGGACGGCAGAGTGTTCGGCAAAATGGGGCACTCCGAGCGCATAGGAAACGGACTTTACAAAAACGTAATCGGAAATTACGATATGAAGATTTTCGAGTCGGCTGTGAAGTATTTCAAATAGGAGCGGTTATGCAGATTATTGACGGAAAGCTGGTCGCCGCCGAAACGAGGCGCGAGATTGCAAAAGAGGCGGCGGAGTTGAAAGAAAAAAAGCTCGGCGCGGATATAGGACTTGCGGTGATATTCGTAGGCGACAATCCCGCTTCGCAGGTGTACGTGCGCAACAAGATAAAGGCGTGCGAGGAGGTCGGGATAAAATCCTACCTTTGCAAGCTGCCCGAGGAGAGCTCGTTCGAGGACGTGGCGGAGACGATAGAGCGGCTGAACAAGGACGACAACGTGTCGGGAATGATATTGCAGCTGCCTATACCGAAGCACCTCGACGAAAACAGGCTGATAGACCTTATCGCGCCCGAAAAGGACGTGGACGGCTGCACCGCCGCGCAAAAGGGCAGACTGTGGACGGGGCGCGACAGCCTCGTCGCCTGCACTCCTTACGGAGTGATGAAGCTCCTCGACTTTTATGACATACCCTTGGAGGGGAGAAACGCCGTCGTAATAGGCCGCTCCAACCTCGTGGGCAAGCCAATGGCGCAGCTGCTTCTTGACAGAAACTGCACGGTGACGTTATGTCACTCGCGCACAAGAAATCTCGCCGACATAACTCGAAGTGCGGATATAGTCGTGGTTGCGATTGGCAGAGCGAAATTTTTGAAAGCGGATATGGCGCGCGAGGGCGCGACGGTCATAGACGTGGGTATGGACAGGGACGAGAACGGCAAGCTGTGCGGCGACGTGGATTTTGAACAGGTTGCAGACAAGTGCGCCTATATCACGCCCGTGCCGGGCGGCGTAGGTCCTATGACGGTGACAATGCTGCTTGCAAACACAGTGAAGGCATACAAAAGCCGAAACGGCATAATTTGAAAAATAATATATTGCAGGGCAACCGACAATCGGTTGCCTTTCAATTTTCGTCGGATACGGATTGCGCGAAGACGACGTAAAAGTCGGAAATATCCCCTTTATGTTGCAGCTTGGTTCTGTCCTCGACCAAGTCATAAAGTGCTTGAAATTTTTCTACAAACTCCTTATCTTTGATATTGTTTACTTTTTGATTTCGTTTACAAACTCTTCTATCAAATCGAAAGCGCGCTGAATTACGTCCAACGAGTAAGCGTAGCTTATGCGGATAAAGTCCTTTCCGCTCCTGCCGAACGCGTTGCCGGGGACGACCGCTACGTTTTTGGAATCGAGCAGGGCGTATGCAAACTGCTCGCCGTCCATTCCCGTGGACTTCACGGACGGGAACACGTAAAACGCGCCCTTGGGTACAAAGCAGTCGAATCCGATTTCGTCGAGGCGTTTAAGCGCGTACTTGCGCCGCTCGTCATAGATATCCAGCATTTCGTGCACTTCCTTAAATCCGTTTGCAAAGGAGGTCGTAAGCGCTTCGAGCGCGGTGTACTGCGCGACGGTGGGCGCGCACATCACGGAGTATTGGTGTATCTTGTGTATGACGGCAATTATCTCGCGCGGCGCGCAGACATAGCCGAGCCGCCAGCCCGTCATCGCAAAGTATTTGGAAAAACCGCTGACCACTATCGTGCGCTCGCGCATGCCGTCAAGCGAGGCGATAGAGGTGAATTTTGCGCCGTCGTACACCAGCTCGCCGTAGATTTCGTCGCTGAAAACGATAAGGTCGTTTCTGATTATTACAGGCGCGAGGCTCTTCAAATCGTCCTCGTCCATAACGGCTCCCGTGGGGTTGTTGGGATAGGCGAGCAAAAGCCCCTTCGTCCTGTCCGTAATTTTGTTCTGCACCTGCCTGGCGGTCAGCTTGAAGTCGTTTTCCGCAGTACATTCTATGGGCACGGGAGTCGCTCCGCACAGCGTTACGAGCGGGGCGTAGCACACGAAGCAGGGTTCGGGAACGAGTATCTCGTCGCCCTGCGCGCAGACCGCGCGGAACGCCGCGTCAAGACCCTCGGAGGCTCCGACCGTGATGATAATTTCGTCCTCCGCGTCATAATTTACGCCGATGAAATGCTCGGTGTATCTGGATATTGTCTGCCTAAGCTCCAAAAGTCCCGCATTTGCGGTGTAGTGCGTTTTGCCCGCGTTTATGCTCTTTATGCCCGCCTGACTGAATATCGTAGGAGTGGAGAAATCGGGCTCGCCCACGCCCAGCGAGATACAGCCCTTTCTGCCCGCGGCTATGCCGAAGAATTTGCGTATGCCAGATGACGGAATCGCAAGTGCGGCGGGGTTGAGCAGTGCATTGTAGTCTATCATGTTGTCCTCATATCAAATACGCAATAAAATTTATAATCGCATTTTTACAAATTATATTTGAAAGGTATCGGATTTATTATTAGCTACGCGCAAAAGAATCGGTCAAGCGTTTGGGATATATCCGCGCAATTATGTCGCAATTCGGCGCTTTTGCGGCATAAAACGCGAACATTTTTCGCCCAACGTCTCAATTTGCCGCCCGCAAAGCATAATTTATTGATAATGATTGCGAGTTGTGCTAATATGCATATAATAAATAAGCATTATTTTGAGGTGTTTATGAGGAAACTGGTTTCTATAATCGGCGATACGGTCATATCGCGCGACAGCAAAAATTTCAAATTCGCGTACGAGATGGGCAAGGCGCTTATCGACAACGGATACAGAGTCGTCTCGGGCGGAATGGGCGGCGTTATGCAGGCGGTATTCGAGGGCGCGCGCTCGTCTGAGTTCTATCAGGAGGGCGATACCGTCGCCATACTTCCGCTTTACGACAGAACGCAGTCCAACGGCTTTGCGGATATAGTCATTGCCACGGGACTCGATATATACCGTAACGTAATCGTCGCAAATTCCGACGCGGTTATCGCAGTCGGCGGCGGCGCGGGGACTCTCTCGGAAATCGCCTCCGCTTGGTCGCTCAAAAGACTTATGATTGCGTACGAGGAAGGCGACGGATGGAGCAGTAAAATCGCGGGACAGCGTATGGACCACCGCATAAGATACGAGAATATAGAAGAGGACAAGGTGTTCGGCGTAAAGACCGCCGACGAGGCAATCGCAATCCTCGAAAAGTATATCGACCAGTATAACCTTTGCTGGCAGGGGATAAAAAAGCTGCCGCAGGATTGAGGTCGACAGCAACTGAAATTGCGATAAAAAACGGGAGGCGAGCCTCCCGTTTTTGGATACGATTATTCGTTTTTATAATCCTTATTCATTATATATCATAACTCGCAATTATGAGCCGTATTACGCGTTATTCGGATTTTGGTTTTTTGTCCTTGTCGTTTGTTTTTTTCTTGGCGGTTTCTATCACGATAAATATGCATATCGCCGTCAGCGTAACGAACACCGCAAGCACGACCGCTATTATCTGCACCGAGGTCAAGCCGCGCAGCTGAACCTCGTCCTTGCGCATATATCCGAGCTTGTCCTCGTAGCGTACCAGATAGTAGTCCTCGGTTTCGTCGAGTATTTCCACCTTTGTGCCGTCCACAATCTGCGCAATCGCGCCCGACGTATCGAACGCGCCCATATAAACATTCACAAGTCCGCCCACTCTCGTGGCCTTGGCTTTGCCGTATATGCGTTCGCTCTCGGGCTTGACGTAGGTGTATTCGGCACAGTCGGAAGCTCTGACGAAATACGTCTTTCCGCCGATGGTTGCGCGCAGCCACCTGCCGTCCTCAAAGTCCGCGCAGTCGGATACGAGCGAGAAGCGCGTGCCCTTGTCAATCCCGATACTGCCCGTTTCCACATCGGGCAGGGCGTACATGACCGTATCGCAGGTTGCGACGTAATCGTCGGTTAATATGTTTGTAAGCACTGTGTCATAGTCGTTTTTGAGGATTATAGAGACCTTTCCGCCTAGCAGAGCATAGGCAAATTCATCTCCAAGACCCGTATCGGCGTTGAGCACGAGTACGGTGTCTTCGCCCGCAAGTCTGATGCCGTCCGGGCGTCCGTCCGCGGGAAGCGCCACGGTCTTTACCTCTGCTTTGGGCTTTGCGAAATAGTAGCTCTCGTCTCCGCTCGGCGCATAGGGCAGAACGTCGTAGCTGTCCGCAGTTGCAAATTGCATAACGTCCGAATTCAGCTTGCCTACGAAGCATTCGTCCGCGGTGAAGTAAAGCGAGTTGCCGTCAAGGTGCGCGGAGTTTGCCGTCGCGCGTATGAACGACGAGCTGAGGGGAACTTCCGCCGTCATTTCTAATGTATGTATCTTGTTTTCGTAGCGCTGAATTTTGTCGTTGTACAAAGCGTAAATCCTGCCCGCATAGTCGACCGCCAAGTCCTCGGCGTTTTGAAGCTCCGCCATAAGCTCTATGATTTGCGCTCCGTCCTTGCCAAGCACGCAGATTCCGCCGTCTTTGAGCACGTACAGGTTTTCTCCGTTTTCGGCACAGGCTATGCGTTTGCCGCCCGATACATCGTTGAGCTTATATATGCCGCCTCCCAGAGAGGTGTACAGTCCGTCGTTTTTGAGTATGTACAGCTTGTCGAGATATAATATGTCGACAGCGCCCTCCGCTTGGTAGGTTCTGTCTATACTGCCGTCCGTAATCCTGTAAATTTTGCCGTCGCCGCAAAGCGCGTACAGTCCGTTTCCGTCCGAGGTTATGCGCAACGGGCTTGCGGGCAGAGTAAGCGCCGTCATATCTGAAACGCCGCTTATCAGGCTTATGCGGTTGTTTCCGCCGTCCGCCACGGCGACGGAATTTTTGTATTTCGCCGCGTCCGTCGGCGCGTTCAGATGGGATGAGTCGCTGCCCGCCATGCTGATTGTGGAAAACTCCGTAAGTCCGCTTTTGTCCTCGTTGAGGGTGTAGATGACTATGCGGTTGCCCTCGATTGCAAACAGCTTGTCGTCAAAGGCGTAAAAGCTGTCCGGCGTTACGTCGGATTTGAACAGCACCTCGCCGCTCTGTCTGTCTATTCCTATTATGTTCGGCTCGCCCTCGCCGCCGCTGACGGTGCTTATCTGCGCGTAAATTATGTCGCCGACGTACGCCTCGGTGACGTAGCACTTCATCTGTATGCCCTTGCTCTGCTCGCCGGTGGAGGGGTTGTACACGACTAGGAACGGATTTCCGAACACGGTGGAAAACACGTACATATTGCCGTCGCTCCCCGCAAGCACGGGGAAGCCCGCGAGCAGATCCTCGTTGAGCACGTTGTCTATCCCGAGGGAGGCTATTTGCAGGGTTTCATCGTACACGGATACGTAGCCCGCGACGGATTTTGCATAGAGATACGTGCCGTCGCTGCTGAAAAAGGATATATTTTCGGGCGTCGGAAGCTCCCTTTGCACGGGAGTTGCCGAGCCGTCTTTGAGGTCTATGGAATAGTAGCCGCCGTCCGCGTTGACGAATGCCGTGTCGCCGACCGCGAATATGTCGGATACGTTTTGAAAATCAAGAGCATACGAGGTGTTTTTTGAACCTTGTACGAAGAGAGAGGAGACGGTTTTGTCGTATACGAGCAGATAATCGTCGTTTGCGGCTATAAGAGTGGGATTGACCGATTGGAAATACTCCGCCGTCGGGAACATAACGGAAAACGTGCTCCCGTCGTCCGCCGCAAATGCCACGGAAGGCGAGTACGAAAACGCCGAAAACAAAATTGCCGCAAGCAATATCGCAACGGCGGCGCTTATGTATATCAAACTGCGTTTCTTATGTACGATATTCATATTTACAGTATAAACAAACGCTTCCTAAAAGTCAACTTTGATAGGTTTATTGCTTGAATTGATAATACATTTATGATAAAATAACATTATAGGAAACAAATATGGCGAATAAGAGATATTATCATCACAGCAAAAATAAGGCGCAGAAGCCGCAAACCTCTCAGGAGGAAACCGTCCGTTACTCGGCGGAGCAGCTCGGGAAATCCACCTCGGAGCTGGGAATAAGCGAAACCACCTGCGCTTTGCTTGAAAAAAACAGAATAACCACTGCCGCCGATCTGGTAAAGCGTACGGAAAAGGATATGTACCGAGTGCAGGGCTTCGGCAAAAAGATGCTGTTTGAAATCAGGGACGCATTGGCAAAATTCGATATGGAGCTGAGAAAGGAACCTAAGCAGGAACCGCAGAAGCCTGCTCAGCAGCCCAAAGCCACCGCTCCCAACACTGCGCAGAATTCCGCGAAGAATACTGCGCAGCCCGCCCAGGAGACAGTCCGTTCTTCCAAGTTCGGTCTTGCGGACAGACGTTCGGATACAAAGCAGAAGCCGCAGGCGGCGCAGGGCAGACAGCCCGTTCAGCAAAAGCCGCAAAAGCCCGAAAAGCTCACCGCGCCTCTTCCCGTCGAACAGTGGCGCAAAGTTATGAAGGGCGGCAAGTGGGGATACAGCGACGGCTTCAAAATCGTCATTCCCACTATGTACGACGAGATTTTCTGCTTCAAGGAGGGGCTCGCCTCCGTCGAGATTGACGGGAAGTGCGGATATATAGACAAGGATAACAACGTCGTTATTCCCTTCGATTACGATACCGCGATGAGCTTTTCCGAGGGCTATGCGATGGTCGTAAAAGGCGATAAGTGCGGATATATAAACAAGGACAACGAGCTCGTTTTTGCCTGCCAGTATGACGCGGCGACTCCGTTCGAGGGAGGGGAGGCAAAGGTCAAAAAGGACGGCAAATGGGCTACGCTGTCGCCCGACGGATCTCTTGTCTTTATCTGATTGGCTAAAATCAGTCCGATTCAATTAATGTGTAGTACAGAACAGCGCCGCGCGCATGCGCGGCTTTTCTTGCAAAATATCCGTTTAGAATATAGGTTTTATAAGCTATAATTTATAAAAATAAAAAGCGTTGAACAAAACGTATATTTGTATTATAATAATCGTATGTATTCTTTTACAGCAAACAAAACTCATCTTTGTAAATTTGCCGCTCTGCTTCTGGCGTTGTCGGTCTTTGTCTGCGCGGCGGTTTTTGTTTGCATTCCGACAGGAGTCGCGTTTGCCGTGCTTCCCGAAAGCTACGTGCAGGACGTGGAGGCGAACGGCTACGACTGGTGGACGGGAGAAAGCTATCTCAATATAAACGCCGTAAAGAGTACGGTCGAAGGTTGGTTCGGGGATATAACGTATGATTTTTCCGCATTGGAGGACGATCCCGTTGTCGTGGCGGTCATAGATACCGGTATTGCACTTAATCACGAGCTGTTTACGGGCAAGTACGACGAGGACGGCGCGCCGATGTATATGGATAAAGGTCTTGGTCAGTACGACGTCCTGCTTCGTGACGGAGAGGGTAACGTTGTCAGAAAAAACACCGTGCCCGCCTCTCAGCATCAGTACGGGTCGCTGGACGTTACAGACGATTCGTCGAATAAACACGGAACTCACGTAGCGGGTATTATTGCGACTCTTATTCATAAGCTCAATCTCGAAAAATATATAAAAATCTTGCCGATAAAGGCTTCGCACGGCGGTTCATTTCTCACAGTCGGTTTTCAGAACGCCGTTACCTTCGCGCTTGAAAACGGAGCCGACGTAGTCAATATGTCGCTATCCTCCGAGAGCTCGACGTATTCCATAACCTCGGAGCAGGCTACGAAAGCGGTGTTTGTGGCAGCCGCCGGCAACGAGGGAACGGAGAGCAGAATCGGCAATACCGCCGCTTGGAACAGAAAGGATTTCTGGCCCGCCGCAAGCCCGAACGTCATCGGCGTTATGAATTATATGCGCACAAGGGACGGCATCGCGCTTAAAGACAGCTCCAATTACGGCACTAAGTACGACGTCTGCGCGCCCGGAACGGATATTTACAGCGCGAACGGAATGTACGACGATAGATATATATCTCTCGATGGCACGAGCATGGCGTCGCCTATCGTGGCGTTCGGCGCCGCGCTTACGACCCTTAAATACCGCGCCCGTATCGGACAGGAAAAAAGACCAAACGATATTGCGCAGATGATCAGAGACGCTTCAAGCTCCACGATAACAAAGAACGGAGTGAAATACGCGGTATTCGATTTGAATTTGCTTATAGCCAGCGACAGAATTGACTTCTATTCGGAAATAACTCTTAAAGATTATGCGTTGGTCTCTCAGGAGCTCGGCAGTATACGCCCTGTCGAGCTTAGCCTTACAGTCTCTCCCATAATGTATCAGGATCAGGGACAGGTCGAGTGGTTTGTAGGTGAGGAGCATATAGGCTCGGGCTTCTGGTTTGCATATACTCCGCCTAGCGAGGTGGGGGAGACTACGCTTACCGCCGTATGGTCTCCGCCGAGAGTAGGCGCGAATATCGACGGAAGCATGAAGGTGCTTGCGGATATTGACATATCCGTCGATTATTTGAAGCTGGACAGTTCCAGTATAGGCGGACTTAAAGTTGTTGTCAGTACCGAGGAGGGAGAGGTGCGCGATTACGCGGCGTGCCGCATAAACGTGCCGTATTCCTTTGATATAGACACTCAGAATCTGTCCCCCGAGGACGTAAGAAAAATTATGTGGTACGTCAACGACGAATTTGTCTACGCGGGTGAAAAATTTACCTATGCGCCCGAGGCAAAGGGTGATTATAAAATCGAAGTCAAGATTAACGGAATAGGCAGACACGTCGCGAGTCTCAGAGTATGGGACAGCGACGAAATATCGCATTCTCTTCTTATATACACAATAGTCGCCGCTGCGGTTATTGTCGCTACGGCGCTGAGCGTATTGCTCGCGGTGCTGTTAAGGCGCAAACGCAATACAGACGACTGATTTAGGCTTTCACGTAGCGTTTCGACTGCGCTTTCGTAATTTGTATTTGCGTGTTCAGGGCAGAAAATAAATGCGGATAAAAGTAAAAAGGCTGTGCAATGACAGCCTTTAATTATTCAATTTCAAACCAATTTATTTTGCGGCTTTAATTGCGTCCAAAGAGCGGCACAGAGTCGCTTTTTTTCTTGCGGCAGTATTCGCTTTGTAGATGCCATCCTTCATTGCGCAATCTATGACGGACATCGTTTCCGGCAAAAGCTGCTCTGCAAGAGCGACGTCACCCGCGCTGATTGCGGCATTGTATTTTTTGATTGCGGTTTTAACGCGAGACTTCTTTGCGGTGTTTATCTCGTTCCTTTTCTGGGAGGTGATGACTCTCTTCTTTGCTGACTTAATATTTGGCATATTTTTCTCCTCGTACGGTCGTACTGACTAAATATCCTTGACATTTTATCATAAGGAATGAAAAGTTGCAACCGTTTTGCATTTATTTTTTGACGTAATACATAATAAAAGTATGTCTAATCCCGAGATAATAACCGATATGGCGGTCGAAGCCGCGCAGATGAGCGGACTTGGCGAGCTGTCTAAAGTCACGGAGCTTTCCTACGGCATCGTGCAGAGATATTTGAACGTCAAGAGCATCGAACTATCAAAACAGATAGGCAGAGAGCGCGGAGTGTATATAACTTTCGACTGCCCGCGCGATATGTATGGCGACGAACGCGCGCTTGCCGCGCTTTCCAAATATATCTCCACCGCAGTCGCGGGACTTCTGGGGACGCTTAGAAAGTCCACTCCCGTCCTCGTCGTGGGACTTGGAAACGCGGGCATAATCGCTGACGCGCTGGGGGAGAGAACGGTGGACGGAGTAAAGGTGACAAAGCAGTATCAGCAGTCCTATTCCAGACAGCACGTATGCGCTATGACGACGGGTGTGTTCGGAACAACCGGCATACAGTCGGCGGACATCGCGTCCGCCGTTGCGGACAGGATAAAGCCATGCGCGGTTATTCTTATAGACAGCCTTGCAACCAGCTCGGTCGCAAGAGTGGGGACTTCCTTTCAGATTTCCACCTCGGGGATTTCGCCCGGCGGAGGCGTGGGACAGGATAAGGACAGAATAGACAAAAGCGTGCTTGGCGTGCCGACTGTCGCAATCGGCGTGCCTATGATGCTTTCTATGCGGACGGCTATATATAATTTCGTCAAGGAGTATTCCGAAAAGACGGGAGCGGAAGTGGACGAGTACAGGCTCCGTGCAGAAATGGTCGAAAAAAATCTTTCCAACCTCGTCGTGGCGCCCAAGGAAATAGACTATTTCGTAAACACCGCGGCGCTCGTAATTTCGGGCGCGCTCAACAAGTGCTTCGGCTAAGAGGCGGAATTCATAAGAAGTCTCAGTATTCTTCCGTATTTTTTGCTTTCGTCGGTCAACGTGAAGTCGAAGGTTATTTTCGCAGCCTTTTCCGGATTGTGCGAAACGTGTTTTGAAAGCTCTTGACAGAGCTTTGCGTTTCCGTCCGCGAATTTTACGTCTCCCAATATTTCTATAAGCTGTTTTTTTGCGTAAAGATAGTGCGAGCAACCGAGTATTACGTTTTTTACCCCTTTGTACTCGGCTATTCTGCTTTGAAGATATGGTATAAGCTCGCTCATGTCCAAGCTGTTTTTTACGCACTGCAAGCCCGCCTGAATTTCCACGAGAGTCGCAAGCTCGCGTACATCCGCAATATTGAAGCCGCTTGCGGGGTGTAGCGTAGATATTGTCCTCGCCGTAGCCATCACAAGGGTGCTTTTTTCATCGTTTCTGAATTCGTCGAGCGGCGGCAACAGCTTTATGACGTCCTTGTCGTCGGTTATGGAGGAGGCGGTGTTGCATGCGAGCACGACGACGTCCGAATGCGCGCGAAGATGCTTTACTCCGTTTGCGACAACCTGTTTCAAGGTGCCTTCGTCGGTGTTCCCGAATGGATGATGATAGTTGTCGGCAAGGTAGTAAAGGTCGTTGCCCGCAAATTTGTCAAGTATGATTTTTGCGGTCGTAAGACCGCCTATTCCGCTGTCGTATACGCCAATAGTTGCCATATGCGAAATATATGATAAGAATTACGCGTATATGAAAGCCGACGCACAGCTTTAAGCGGAGTTTACATCGAATAAGACGTAAACGTATATCTAATCGCATAAAAAAACTCCGTTACGTTTTTTCAACCGTACGCAATTCCTCGGCGTTTGACGCGCTTATGTAAAAAAATCGGGTCCGAATGAAATTTTGGGTATTGAAATCGAGCGTTATTTATAATAGAATTTCTATATAGACTTTTACGCAGGGGGCGTTTATGAAAGTATTCGATACAAAATTAATCCGCAACGTAGCTCTCATCGGACACTCTGGAGAGGGTAAAACATCGCTCGCAGAGGCAATGCTGTTTGAAGCCAAGACGATAAGCCGTCTGGGAAAGGTGGACGACGGTTCGTCTACTATGGACTATGACGACGAAGAAATAAAGAGAAAGATATCCATTTCGCTGGCTCTGGGTTACGCAGAGTATAAGGGGACGAAAATCAATATCCTCGACGTACCCGGATTTTTCGACTTCGAGGGCGAGATGCAAGCCGCTCTTCAAGCCGCAGACAGCGCGGTCGTAGTTACGTCCGCTTCGGGCTCCGTTACGGTTGGCACGGAAAAAGCGCTCGATCTGTGCCGCGAAAAGAAAATTCCTTCTTTTATCTTCATCAACGCCGTGGATAAGGACAATTCCAATTTCAACGGAACGGCAAAGGCCATTATGGCAAAGTACAACAACGTCGTGCCCGTGGAGCTTCCCATTATGGAAAACGGCGCGATGGTCGGCTCCGTCGACGTGCTCACGGGTCAGGCGTACGACCTCGCGGGCAAGCTGATTGCGACTCCCGCGGCTTTGCAGGCGGACGTGGACGAATATAACGCAAAGCTGATGGAAATGATAGCCGAGACTGACGAGGAACTTATGATGAAGTTCTTCGACGGCGAAAAGTTTACGGACGAGGAAATTCAGAAGGGTCTGCACGCCGCGATTGCGGAAGAGGTGTTTATTCCTCTTATGGCGGGCAACGCGATTACGTCGAAGGGCGTAGCGAGGCTTATGGACAAAATCGTCGACCTTATGCCGGATCCTAGCCGCGTGCATAAAATCAAGGCTATGGTCAGTGGAGAGGAAAAGGAAATCGCCGTGGACGGTAGCGCTCCGTTCAGCGCGCAGGTCATCAAGTCCGTTGTCGACCCCTACGTCGGCAAGTTGCTCATATTCAAGGTTATTCAGGGCAAGCTGTCGAGCGGCGACGCGGTTTACAACAATTCGCAGGATAAGCCCGAAAAGGTCGGCGCTCTGTACGTGCTCAAAGGCAAAAAGCAGGAAGCCGTCGACAGCCTTTCGGCAGGCGATATAGGCGCGGTGGCGAAGCTCGTTTATACCAATACAAACGATACGCTCGCCGCACCCTCGAATAAACTCGTGTACGAGAAGATAGAATTCCCCGCTCCCGTCATCTCCTATGCGGTTAAAGCGGCTAAGGACGAGGAAAAGGCGATACAGGGTCTTATCAAGATGCAGGAGGAGGACGCTACGTTCAAGGTCGAAAAGAACGTGGAGACGGGCGACGTGCTCATAAGCGGTCTGGGCGAGGCTCAGCTCGACATTATGTGCAAGAGAGTAAAGGCGAAGCTCGGAATAGATATTTCTTGGCAGGAGCCGCGCGTGGCGTATCGCGAGACCATAAAGAAAACGGCGCAGGCAGAGGGCAAGCATAAAAAGCAGTCGGGCGGCGCGGGTCAGTACGGCGACGTATTTATCAAGTACGAGCCTGGTGCGGCGGACGGCGAGTTCGAGTTCGTAGACGCGGTCGTAGGCGGCGCGGTGCCCCGTCAGTTTATTCCCGCAGTTGAAAAGGGACTCAGAGAAGCCATAAAGCACGGCGTTCTTGCGGGATATCCGATGGTCAACCTAAAAGCCACGCTTTACGACGGCAAGTATCACCCCGTAGACAGCAAGGAAATCGCGTTTATCACGGCGGCGAAGCTCTCCTATGCGGACGGAATCGCGGCGGCGGCGCCTTGCTTCTTGGAGCCTATCGTCGAAGCGAAAATCACCGTCCCCGATGAATACCTCGGCGATATCCTCGGAGATATGAACAAACGCCGCGGCAGAATACTTGGCACGGATATGGTAAACGGAAAGCAGATTATCACCGCGGAGGTTCCGCAGGCGGAAATGTTCCGTTACGCTACGGATCTGCGCTCTATGACGCAGGGCAGGGGCAAGTTTGAAATGCATATCGTCCGTTACGAAGAAGTGCCCGCGATGAACAACGATAAGATTATCGCCGAAGCCAAAGCGCGCGAAGCATAAATCTGATTGCAAAACAATAAACAAAATCCCCTGCCTTATTCGGCAGGGGATTTTTATATATGCTTGTCTTACAGCGATTGTTGCGAAGCCAATCGCGTGCAGCGGATGTCCATCCGAGCAGGGCGAAGCCATGCGCTTGTATCGGAAGATACAAGCAGTTCAAGTCCGAAGACAAAAAAAGCACCGATAAATCGGTGCTTTGGTGCGGTCACCGGGACTTGTCTTACAGCGATTGTTGCGAAGCCAATCGCGTGCAGCGGATGTCCATCCGA
>CANDBF010000027.1 GCA_947382865.1 uncultured Clostridia bacterium | reverse complement strand
GCGTAAAAAGACCGCAAGATTAGCCTTTATCTACTATATCTTGCGGTTTATCTTTATTATCATCAATCCTGCCTACAATAAGCATCGCATCCCCGAATGAGAAGAAACGATATTTTTCTTCAACTGCGTTATTATAAATCTCCAACGTCTTTTCCCTGCCTACAAATGCGGACACAAGCATAATGAGCGTGCTTTCGGGAAGATGGAAATTGGTTATAAGTCCCTTTACGCACTTGAATTTGTAACCGGGATAAATAAATATGCTCGTATCCCCTCTCTGCGGACGGACATATCCGTTTTCGTCGGCGACGGTTTCGAGAGTGCGCACGCTCGTAGTTCCCACGCAGATGACGCGCCTGCCCTCTTTTATCGCGGCGTTTATTTTTTCCGCGGCGGTCTCGTCTATCTCATAATACTCGGTATGCATTTTATGGTCAAGGATATTCTCCTCCTTGACGGGTCTGAACGTCCCGAGGCCTATATGCAAAAGCACGGTTGCAAAATCCACGCCCATCGCTTTGAGCTTATTGATAAGCTCGGGGGTGAAATGAAGTCCCGCGGTAGGCGCGGCGGCAGAGCCGTCCACCTTGCTGTAAACGGTCTGATATCTTTCCTTATCTTCCAGCTTTTCCTTGATATAGGGAGGCAGCGGCATATTGCCTACCTTGTCCAAAATATCCTCGAATACTCCGTCGAAACAAAACTCTATCGTCCTCGCGCCGTACTCTCCCGTTTCGGTCACGACCGCGCTGAGCTCGTCTCCGTAGTGAATGACGCTGCCAACGCGCGCTTTCTTTGCGGGGCGCATTATGGTCTCCCAATGCGTATAATCTATCCTGCGCAACAGCAGAGTTTCCAAAACCCCCTCTCTGTTCTCTACGTTTCCGAATATGCGGGCGGGAATAACGCGAGTATTGTTGACGACGAGCAAATCCCCATTTTTAAGAAAGCTCGGCAGGTCGTAAAAATGCCTGTGCGATATTGTTTCCGTCGCCCTGTCGTACGCCATAAGACGGGAGCTGTCGCGAGGCTCCGCGGGAGTCTGCGCGATAAGTTCCTCGGGCAGATCATAGTAGAAATCGTGGGTTGTAAGCGTATTTGCTTTTATATCTTTCTGTTGCATTTCGGCACTTTATCCATATCTTTTTATCGTTTTAACTTTGTAGTGTGCGTTTCAGTCGTCTGAAAAACGTCTGCCGAGGTGGTCGTACGCGTTTTTTGTACAGGCTCTTCCGCGCGGAGTTCTGGTTATAAATCCGAGCTGAATCAGGAAGGGCTCCACAACGTCCTCTATCGTCGAGGCTTCCTCTCCCGTGGAAGCGGCGAGCGTATCCAGTCCGACGGGTCCGCCGCCGAACTTATCTATAATGGCTTCGAGCACTGTTCTGTCCGTTATATCCAGTCCCAGCTCGTCCACGTCCATAAGCCTGAGAGCTTTTTTCGTAATATCCACGTTTATCGCTTCCAGCTTTTCGTACTGCGCGAAGTCGCGCACGCGGCGAAGCAATCTGTTTGCAATACGCGGCGTGCCTCTGCTGCGCTTGGCAAGTTCCAACGCGGCGTCGTACTCTATCGCAATCCCCAGTATGCCCGCGGACCGAACTATAATTTTGGTAAGCTCCTCGGGAGTGTACATTTCGAGGCGGAGCATCATTCCGAATCTGTCGCGCAACGGGCTTGACAGCATCCCCGCTCTCGTGGTCGCGCCTATAAGAGTAAAGTGTTTCAGAGGCAGACGAATGCTCCTCGCCATAGGTCCCTTGCCCGACACGAAATCGAGGGAAAAATCTTCCATGGCGGGATACAGCACTTCTTCGATATTTCTGTTAAGTCTGTGGATTTCGTCGATAAAAAGAATATCTCCCTTTTCGAGATTGGTGAGTATCGCGGCAAGATCCGCCGCTCTCTCTATGGCGGGACCGCTTGTAACTCTTATCTGCGCGCCGAGCTCGGCGGCGATAACGTGCGCAAGCGTTGTCTTGCCCAGCCCCGGAGGTCCGTACAGCAAAACATGATCCAGCGCGTCCTTCCTCTCCTTTGCGGCGGTGACGTACACGTCGAGGTTCTGCTTGATTTTGGATTGCCCGACGTACTCCTCCATGCTGTGGGGGCGCAACGACTTTTCGGACTCGTCCTCGTCGATAGTCAGACTGCTGACAAGTCTGTTGGCAACGTCGAAGCCGTCGTCCTTATTATCCTTTGAAAACTGTGATTTTATCATTTTATCCTCTGACTCGATTGGTTTTATCAGCCTAATTTGCGCAGGCAGTACGCTATGATATTCTCCGTGCCGCTGACGGATTTTTTCGCCTCGCTCGCCGCGCGCACCGCTTCCGTTTTCGACATTCCCAGTGATTCGAGCGCAAACACAGCTTCGGATACGTCGTCGCCTGCAATATCCGCGCCCTGCGGCTCGGTTACGTCCTGCGCGGCGACCTCGCGCAAATTGAGCACGATAAGCTCCGCCGTCTTCTTGCCGAGCCCCTTTATCTTGCAAAGCGTCTTTACGTCGCCGCTCGCAATCGCCACGGTGAGCGTTTTAAGGTCGTAGCCGCTTAGAATCTGCATCGCCATTTTCGGACCTATGCCGCTTATGTCTATAAGGCGCAGGAACAGCTTTTTTTCCTCTTCACGCGAAAAGCCGTAAAGCGACATTTCGTCCTCTCGCACGAAGAGATACGTATATATTTTTGTGATTTCGCCAAGCTCTACGTCGTAAAGCGTATTGCCGCTGACCCCGATTTCATAGCCTATGCCGTTGTTTTCGAGCACAACGGAGCTAAACGTTTTGTTTACCACCTTTCCCGTAATGTAACTGTACATAATTCACCTTTTCGTTTATCTCAATATCAATCAGCGTATTTTGAATGCCGTAGACAGCCTGCTCGTCTGCGCGTGACATAGCGCGACCGCGAGCGCGTCCGCCGCGTCGTCGGGACGTGGAACGCTTTTCAGCCTCAGCAACGCCTGAATCATATGCTGCATCTGTATCTTATCCGCACTTCCGTAGCCCGTTATCGCCTGCTTTATCTGATTGGGCGTATACTCGTACACTTCGTCTTCAAGGCTCTTGACAGCGGTGAGCAGTATGACTCCCCTCGCCTCGGCAACGGGTATGCCCGTCGTGATATTCTTACTGAAAAACAGCTCCTCTATCGCTATATTGTCGGGGCAAAAGCCCGCAATCAGTTCCTTTACGCCGTCCTCCAACTGACAAAGCCTTTGGGGAAGCGTGCATTCCTTAGGCGTTGTGACAACGCCGTAATCGACAACCTGAAAGTTGCCGTGCACCGCCTCTATCACTCCGTATCCCATCGTCGCAAGCCCCGGATCTATGCCTAGTATCCTCATATATCTCCCGCCGACACCGCATTACAGGTGCAGGCTGTTTTCGTTTTCAAAATCGTAAATTCTTATTTTCTCCGCTACGGGCAAGGTGCAAACGCAGCCTTTCTTTTCCTCGCTTCTCACCCATACGCCGCTCTCGGTGCGGATAAGATAGCTCTCTTTATCCCGCAAAGCGTATTCCGCATTCTCTTTGCGTTCGCCGTCCTTTGCAAAGTCGCAGGAGCGCCAGCCCGCATAAACGGTTTTGCCAATATAATCCCCTACGATTTTACCCCGCAAATGCTGTGCGGAAATCGAGTATTCGTTCGCCTCTGACGCGGGGGTCTCCACGCCCAACACTATTTGAAGCGTGCCGTCCTTGTCTTCGAGCCGCGCTCTCTCGAAGTGGTAGTACGTATCCAAAGCCTGCGCCGCCCAGATATTCGACGGATTGTTATAAATCTCGTCTACATCGGCAAGCTGTTTAAGCTCTCCCGAGTGCATAACCGCTATTCTGTCCGAAACCGACGTCGCTTCCGCAAAATCCGTCGTGGCATAAATCACGCTCGCGCCGTCCCTTGCCTTTTCCAAAAGGATAGGCGCGACCTCTCCCCAAAGCTCTTTTGCTTCCGCTGCCGAAAGTCCGCGCGTAATATCGTCTATGAGTATGACGCGGCATTCCCTTAAAAACAGACGCGCAATGCCAAGCCTTTTGGCGTAAATAAGAGGCGCGTTTTTCACCTTTGTGCGAAGCCATGCGGTTATGCCCATACGCGCTGCCGCCGCCTGCGCTCTTCGCTTTATCTCCGCCTTATCGACTCCGCGGATTTTGAGCGGATAGGCGAGATTGTACAAAAAGCTCCTGTTTCTGAAAACCGCGAGGTCATCGAAAACCACAATCACGTCGTCGGGCTTCCTGCCAAGAGGCTCGCTGTCGATAAGCGCCTCGCCCTCGCAGTCCGTCACGTTTGCTATGACATTGAGCAAAGTGGTTTTTCCGCTCCTCTCTCCGCCCAGAAGCGCGACAATCTCGCCGTCCCCGACGCGCATATCCAGCGCGCCCAGCACGCGCGCGCCGTAGAGATATTGTTTTGTGACGCCGCGAAGTTCTATCATACGCCCGTCATAAAATGTCAACCGACGCGTTGAAGCCGTCCATAAAGTTGTCGAGGAAGTATCCGAGCTCGGGGTACTCCCGTCTGCTCTCGTCCAGCACCTTCTGCAAGCGGTTGAACGCCTTGTCGAATTCGTGATTGCCCAGCAACCTCTCCTCCGAGCATTTGACGTACGCCGAGAGCTTATCCGCAATCTTCATGAGCTTGTATTCAATCGCGCTCTCGTCGGGCTCGATATACTCTCTGTATTCCTCGCGCATCTCGTCGGGAAGAGAATCGAGCAGCCTTTTGTTTATCATATCCTCTATCTCGGCGTACGCGCCCTTCATACTCGAATTGTAGTACTTTACGGGCGTAGGTAAATCGCCGCTCACGACCTCCGCCGTATCGTGATAGAGCGCGAGCGAAGCTATTTTATCCACGTTTACGCTGCCGCCGAACATAGTGTTGCGGATGATGCCCAAAGCCTGTCCGAGTATCGCGACGGAGGCGGAGTGCTGCATCAAATCCTCTTTGATGTTGGAACGCATAAGATTCCACCTCTGAATGAGCTTCATTCTGTTCATAAATGCATAAAACGTATACATATCCTGCCGCCTGTTTTTATTTTACGTTTATATTATGTCATACTGCCCGTACCGAAAACGGTACGGGCGGCGCGACATAATTCCGTTTGAGATAAATCAGATTATATATTTCTCGCTCTTCTTGGGAGCCGCTTCAAGCTCCGCCTTTTTTGCCTCGTAGCCGCGGCGGTCGAACATCGCGTATGTAGCGTTCTTACCCTCTTCTACACCCGGTTGATTGAAAGTGTCGATATTGAGCATCTTGCCGCAATACGCGGTTTCCAGCTGGAAGAACATAAGCAGCTGTCCTATCGAACGGGCGTTCACCTCGTCGAGAAGTATGGTTCTGTTCATATGCTTGGAGCGCGTAAGCGCGTATTCGGTCGCTTTGCGCTCGGTGTTGATAAGCTCGCTCATCGTGTGTCCGCAGAGGAAGTTTACGTCCGCAAACTGCTCCGCGCCGTTTGAGATGACCACGTCCTTTCTGAACTTTTCCACGCCTATTATCGTGATGACCTTGTCAAACGGACCCTCGGTGTACAGCTGCACCTGCGAATGCTGATCTGTTACTCCGAGCGCCTTGACGGGGGTCTGTCCCTTATGCACGACGTTGCCGTCGAAATCCACCGCCTTGCCGAGACTCTCGCCCCACAGCTGACAGTACCAGTCCGCCATAAGTTTGAGCGAATCCGCATACGGCATCATGACGGAAATGTTCTTCCCCTTTTGCTCCATAGCGATATACTGCAACGTAGCCGCCATAAGCGCGGGATTTTTGTAGGGGTCGGAGCCGTTACACTTCTTATCCATCTCCGAAGCGCCGATAAGCAAGCCGATTATGTCTATGCCGAGCACCGCCGCGGGCAAAAGACCTACGGGGCACAGCTCGCTGAAACGTCCGCCCACTCCGTCGGGGATATAATAAGTTTTGAAGCCCTCCTCCTTTGCGAGCTTGATGAGGTTGCCCTTGCTCTCGGAGGTCGTCGCAATAATATGCTTCGCCCAATCCGCGCCGCATTTCTTTTTGAGTATGTCGGTGATGATGAGATACTGGCTCATAGTCTCCGATGTCGCGCCGCTCTTTGTGATGACGTTGAACATAGTCTCCTCGGGCTTGATTACGTCAAGGAGCGCAAGCATTCTTTCGGGGTCTACGTTATCCTCCACAAAGAATTTCACGCCGCGCTTGCTCTCGTCCAGCTCGTTGTAGCGCAGATGGCAGAGCGCATTGTACACCGCCATAGGACCGAGCGCGCTTCCGCCTATGCCGAGCACGACGAAATTCTTATACTTTGCGCGCACCTCCGCCGCCGTGGAGATTATGTCGCGCACGATATCCTCCTGATTGTAGGGAAGCTCCGACCAGCCCATCCAACCCGTGCCGCGGTTTTTCTCGAAATAGGCGTAGGAGTCCTCCGCCTTAGAGAGCGCGGCGGCGATATCGCTTTCGCTTATGCCCTCCTCGCCTATGTAAGCGTCCATCATATTGTTGAAATCGAATTTGATCATTGTTTTCCTCCGATAATATTTTTGAGATATTCCACCGACTGCGCGACCTGCGCGTAGTCGTCGTAGTTCTTTGCGTACTGCTCTATAAGCAGAGGTCCCGCATATCCTATATCGATAAGCCTGTCTACAAGCTCTTCAAAAGGAAATACGCCGCGACCTATCATCACGATATTTCCGTCCTCATCCACGTCGCTCAGGTGCACGTTTTTAAGCGTGTCGCCCATAACCGAGAGATACTCTCTCCAATCGTAGCCGGACTGCCGCGCCTGTTTTATGTCGAGCACGCATCCGCAGCCCCCCGAATACTTTTTCATCTCCGCGTAGAAGTCGGGCGTGTTGAAGGTTGCCCAATGCACGTTTTCAAGGCACAGCGTAATGCCGTATTCGCCCGCGATTTCGCCCAGCTCGCGCATGCGCGCGCCCACGACGGCGGGGTCGAAATACATCGTCTTTTTCAGGCGCGAAAGCCCGTGAAAGGTGTAAACCTTAGCTTTAAGCTGTCTGCCCACCGAAAGCACCTTGCGGAATATCGCGACCGCGTCCGCTCTCGTGCGCGGAGCGGCGTTGAAAAGCTGCGGCTCGAAATTGGTGTTGAGCGAGTGCACCGAATATACGTCCAAATCGCCCTTACGTTCGACGAGAAGTTCGCCGAAAGACGGCTCGTACTCGCTGAAAGTCGTGAGGAAGACCTCGCAGGTCTCCCCTCCACAACGTTGAATGACCGAGAACGTGTCCTCGGTCAATTCTTTCAGAAAAAACGACGCAGTCGATATGCCGACCTGCATTTATTCCTCTTCTTCGTCGTATACGGACGGAGAGCCCTTTTTATCTCTGCCCCATACGTCCTTTTGCTTTCTCATCTGCCCGAGAAGCCTCGGAATGACGACGTCCACGTTGTCGAAAGGCGAATCCGACTGCGCCTCCGCGCGATAGGTCGCCCCGCGCGCCGTCACGACTACGTCCGTGGAATAGGTGCCGTTTTCAAGCGTAACAGTGAACTTCACGGTCGCGGTCTCGTCGCCCGACAGGCGTCTTGCGAGTTTTGCGCATTTCTTTTCCGTAACGGATTTAAGAGAATCGCTCGGGTCATAGTTTCTGCCTAAGATTTCAAGTTTCATAAAGCAACCTCCTCGCTTTTTTCTATGTTATTATAACAAATAAATTTTATATATTCAATAGTATTGCAAAAACAAAATCAAAATCCGTCCAAAATCCTCGGCGGCGGATTTTTACTTAAATTAAAAAACGGCAGTCAGACCGCCGCTTTAACGTTATTTCGCGTCACGTATCCGCGCAAAATCCGCATTTCATTTTTTTGAAAAGCTGAGGCCGCTCCCGTCCGCGTCTATCATTATCGTATCTCCGTCCGAAAACTCGCCCGTAATCAGCTTTTCGCTCAGCTTATCCTCGACGAGCCGCTGTATTGTGCGTCTTAAAGGTCTCGCGCCGTAGGAGGGGTCGAAGCCCGCGTCTACGACGTACTTTTTCGCGGCTTCCGAAATTTGCGAATTCATTCCGCGCTCGTCGAGTCGCTTTGCAAGCGAAGCGAACATAATATCGGCGATTTTCACAAGGCTTTCCTTGCCCAGCTTTTCAAATACTATGATTTCGTCTATTCTGTTGACGATTTCGGGTTTCATATGATTTTTAAGCGCGGAAATATGTCTTTCCCTCGCCGCTTCGGTTTCGTTGTCCGACTGCTCCGCGCCTATAAACCCGACGTGCGTATGAGCTTCCGCCGCCTCCGCCGCACCTATATTCGAGGTGAGTATGACGACGGTATTCTTGAAGCTCACCGTGCGCCCGTGGCTGTCGGTAAGTATACCGTCCTCCAAAATCTGCAACAAAAGATTGTATATGTCGGGGTGTCCCTTTTCGATTTCGTCGAACAACACCACGGAATACGGTTTCCTGCGCACCTTCTCGGTGAGCTGTCCGCCCTCCTCGAAGCCCACAAGCCCCGGCGCGGACCCTATAAGCCTCGACACGTTCTCCTTTTCCATATACTCGGACATATCCATGCGGATAAGCATATCGTCGTCGCCGAACAGCGAGCCCGCAAGCGCCTTTGCAAGCTCCGTCTTACCGACTCCCGTCGGGCCGAGGAATATAAACGAGCCTATCGGGCGTTTTGGGTCTTTCAAACCCGCGCGCGCACGCTTGACGGCTCTCGCCACCGCCTCGCACGCCGCGTCCTGTCCTATAACCCTGCTTTGCAGAGACTCTTCGAGTTTTACCAGCTTTTCGCTCTCTCCGTCCGTAATTTTGTTTACGGGAATTCCCGTCCAGCTGCATACAACCTCGGCGATATCCTCTTCGCCTACGGACAGAGTGACATTCGCCCGCTTCTGTCTCCACTCGTCCTGCGCCCTTACAAACTGCTGCATACACTCGTCGCGCACGGTTTTCAGCTTTGCGCATTTGTCGAAATTCTCCTTACGCATAGCCTCCGCAAGTTCCAGCTCCGTCTGCTTGAACTTGGCTTCCAGATCGCGGATTTCCTGCGGAGTCGTAAAGGAGAATATATTCTTCCTCGACGCCGCCTCGTCGATAAGGTCAATCGCCTTGTCGGGCAGAAATCTGTCGGTGACATATCTGTCCGAAAGCACCGCCGCCGCCGAAATCGCCTCGTCGGTTATCGTAACGCCGTGGTGAGCCTCGTACTTGTCACGCAAGCCGTGCAGAATTTCAATAGTCTCGCTAGGCGACGGCTCGTCAACCGTTACGGGCTGAAAACGGCGTTCTAATGCACTGTCCTGCTCAAACTGCTTGCGGAATTCCTCTATCGTAGTCGCGCCTATCGTCTGCAACTCTCCTCTTGCGAGCATGGGTTTCAATATGTTGGCGATATCCATTCCGCCCTCGCTCGAACCCGCTTTGAGCATAGTGTGGATTTCGTCTATAAACAATATCGTATTTCCGCTGAGTTTAATTTCGCTTAGCAGAGTTTTGAGCCTCTCCTCGAAGTCGCCGCGATATCTCGTGCCAGCCACAAGCGAGGTCAAATCCAAAGAAAAAACCCTCTTATCTTTTAGAGCCTCTGGCACGTTGCCGTCCGCTATCGCCTGCGCAAGCCCTTCTACCACAGCGGACTTGCCCACGCCCGGCTCGCCTATAAGCACGGGATTGTTCTTCGTCCTGCGGCAGAGCACCTGAATGACCCTCTCGGTCTCCTTTCCTCTTCCGATAACCGGGTCGAGCTTTCCCTCACGGGCTTTTTTTGTCAAATCAACTCCGAATTTATTGAGCTCTAAGGTCTGTTCGCGCTTCTCCGTCTCGGAATGCGCGCTCTCGGAAAAGATATCCGAAAGCGATGTTTTGTTTACGGCGTCGTCCGCGCCGTCGCACCTAGGCTCGACCACTCGCACGCCCGTGCCTCTGCCCGTGTTTTTGACTATCGCGGAGTACGTAAGCCTCTGTAAATCCGTAAGCTCCGCTCCCGACTCGCGAATAATTTTCGCCGCGACCGATTCCGTCTCGTCCAGAATTGTATATAATATATGCTCCGCCTCAATCCTCGAAGACCCAAGAAGCCTCGCTACGCTCTTCGCCTCCTCCAGAGTCCTGTTCGCGCGCTCGGAAATCTGCACCTCGGAATATATCGGCTGTTCGTCGAAAAGACGCAGTCTGCCGAGATTTTCTCTGTACAGACCTAAGCGGTGCAACAGCTCCTGCGCAACCGTGCCGTCGGCGCACACCAGCCCGTACAAAAGATGCTCCGTGCCTATAAATCCGCTCGTCCTCTTGGCAAGCTCCGCGGCGGTGGCAAGCACCGTCTTTGAATTTTCGGAATAATCTGTCATTTGTCCTCCGTAAGCAGTTTCCGCACTATATTCGCACGCGCAATGCAACGCTCCTCGTCTGAAATACCGTCGGTAGTTATTTCGGGAGAGGTTATGCACTTCTCTATAAGCGTGTTTATCACCGCCATATCTTTTATCGGCAGTTCGCCGAGTATTACGCCCAGTCTCACGTCGGCGAGCTTTTCCATAAGCTCGGGAAGAGTCAGGCTGTACGCGTACGCAAGACGGCCGTAACTGTCGCGAACGCCCTTTAACAGCTGCGTTTTGTGCTCTTTAAGTAGCTTTTCGAGCGCTACGCGCTCCAAATAACATATGCGCTCGACCGCGCTTATAACAAGCTCCACGGTATCCTTTTCGGCTACTCCGTAGGTGCGCGAGTTGGAAACCTGATACATCCCGTACGCCGCGCCGCTTCCCTCTCCGAAATAGCCGCGCACTGTGAGCCCGTACAAATCGCCGAAGGTTTTCAGCACGTCATCTATCGCCTCCGTGCGCTCTAGCGCAGGCAGACACAGCATCTGGGAAGCTCTCATGCCCGTGCCGACGTTGGTGGGACAGGAGGTCAGATAGCCGAATTCCTTGTCATAGGCGACAGGCAGCTCACGCATAAGAGCAAGGTCGTAAATGTGCATCTTTTCGTACGCGGCGCCAAGGGAATGTCCGTCCGCCACACACTGCTCTCTTATACAGTCCTCCTCGTTTATCATGACCGATATCCGAGAGGAATCGCCCTTTTCTATTATGACGGCGCCGCAAGAGTCGTTGTTTGCAAGAGGAAGGGAAATAAGATGCTTGTTGAGAAGCAGTTTTTTGTCCGCCTTGGAAAGCCCTGACATAGTGAGTATACGCGCGTCAAATACGCCGTCCGCCGCTCTCATCGCGCCTTTTATGACATCCACCGTACCCATATCCGCGGCTGTCATAATTTTGGGGAATCTACGCCCCTCTATATTCCTCGCCAGCCTTATGCGCGAAGATATGACGACGTCGCGAGTAAGCTCTTCCGCGGTGCACTCGTCGGCGGTCTTGAAGCCGTCCTTTTCAACTGCGGTTTTGAGTATTTTTCTATCGAAAGCGGAAGATATCGGGCGCGTCCCGCCTGTCTGCAAGCGAGCAATAGCAGCTCTTGCAACCTCTCTCATCTCTCTGTAACATTCGGGACAGCCGAAAAAGAGACTGCTTTCAAACTGCTCCTTGGTCGTGCCGCATATACCGCATTCCTTTCCTATCCTCGAAATGCGTTCTCTGGCGACCTCGCTCGGAGTTTTTCCGATTTTCAACAAGCCGCAATAGCACGCTTCGCAATAAGCGTACTCGACGGCTTTCCCGTTTTCGATTATTCGGTCGAAGAGCGACGCGGCGCGCTTGCCGCAAACGTCACATATCATTTGCAATTCTCTTTTATTCGGTCTCGGATGTATTTATGGTTTATTTTATATTTTCCACGTACTGCGCAAAATCGCTATGTAGCTTCTCATCGCGAAGCGCAAAGTCCACGACGGCTTCGAGATATCCTTCCTTGTTGCCGATATCGTATCTGCGCCCGTCGAATTCGCACGCGCATACGCGCTCCTTTTTCGCAAGCAGATTTATCGCGTCCGTAAGATATACTTCCCCGTTTGTCGCGGGCGTATGCTTTATCGCCTCGAAAATCGCGGGAGATAACACAAAGCGGCCGAGAGACACCAGTTTGCTCGGAAGCTCGCCCTTTGGCTTTTCCACTATTCCCTTAATTTCCGTCACCCTGTCGCTAAGAGGCTTGCCTGCTATCATCACACCGCAACGTCGCGCTATTTCCTCCGACGGACACTGGCAACCCACGACCGTGGCGTTTCCGTTTGCCTCGTACGCTTCGATGAGCTGTTTAAGCACCGGCTTGCCCTCTCCCGTATACATAACGTCGTCGCCGAACATAACCGCGACGGGCTCGCCCTTTGCAAATTTCTTGCCGAGATATATCGCCGATCCGTTGCCGTTCATCTTGCGCTGTACGGCATAAGAAATCCTGACATTATAATCCTTGTTGGCAAGCTCGTAGCTCTCCCTGTCGTCGCGCGACAGCAACAGCTTGTTGAGAGATTTGTCGGACTTGAAAAGTTTTTTTATGCTCTTTTTCCTTGGAGATATGATTATCAGAACTTCCTCTATGCCCGAATTTGCCGCCTCCTCGACTATGTATGCGAGCGCGGGCTCGTCGGCTATGGGCAGCAGCTCCTTCGGCAACACCTTGGTGATAGGCAGAAACCTCGTTCCGAAGCCTGCGCAGGGAATTATGGCTTTTTTTACTTGCATTAAACCCTCCTTTTGCCGCAACGCTTTGCTCGATTTGCACATTACGTTATATGCGACGTTTTGGGGACATGTTTTGTTTTATCCTATATTTGCAAAGCCGCCGCGGTGTGCGCCGCGGCAACAGAAGCAACGAAATTACTTTGCGTATCCGTGCGGATGCGCGGAATGCCACTTCCATGCGGAGGAAATGATGCTCTCCAAACTGTCATATTTGGGAGACCAGCCGAGCTCGCGTCTTATCTTTTCGCTGGAAGCGACGAGCGTGGGCGGATCGCCCGCACGGCGCGCTTCGACCTCGCGCTTTATGGGAAGTCCCGTGACCTTCTCCGTCATATCGATGACCTCTTTAACGCTGAATCCGTTGCCGTTGCCGAGGTTGTAGTAGGTGGATTTGCCGCCGCCTTTGAGATAGTCGAGAGCGCGGATATGCGCGTCGGCAAGGTCGGTGATATGAACGTAATCGCGCACGCAGGTGCCGTCGGGAGTGGGATAGTCCTCCCCGTATATGCCGATATGGTCGCGCGTGCCGTTGGCTACCTGCAAGATAATCGGAATAAGGTGGGATTCGGGATTGTGAGCCTCTCCTATTTCGCCGCTCGCGTGCGCTCCCGCCGCGTTGAAATAGCGCAAAGCGACGTATTTAAGACCGTACGCCTTGTCGTAATCCTGCATAAACTGCTCCATCATAAGTTTGGTCTGACCGTACACGCTCGTCGGCTTCTGGGGGCTCTCCTCTGTAATCAGACCGCTTCCGCAATCGCCGTACGTTGCGGCGGAGGAGGAAAATACAAGATAGCCGACGTGCTCCGCTATCATCGCGTCGAGAAGCGCGAGAGTGCCCGCGACGTTGTTGTGATAATACTTGGCGGGATTTGACATACTCTCCCCGACAAGCGAATAAGCCGCGAAATGTATGACGGAATCAACGCCGTATTTCCTGAACGTTTCGCAAAGCAACTCTACGTCGAAAATATCTCCCTTGACAAAGGGAACGCCCTCGGGGACGGATTCGATATGACCCGTCGCCAGATTGTCGTACACAACGACGTCTATGCCGCGCTCTTTGAGCTCTCTTACACAGTGGGAACCGATGTATCCCGCTCCGCCCGTAACAAGAATCATAAATTATACTCCCCGCGCGTTTGCTTGCACGCTCGCGCGCTATAAAATAGTCTATGAAATATTATATACTCCAACCTGTTGTTTTGCAAGACAAAATTGTATATAATCAATGCGTGGATAAAACAATTTTGCATTGCGACCTGAATAATTTTTACGCTTCGGTGGAACAGAAGCTGCATCCCGAATATGACGGGCTGCCGCTTGCCGTATGCGGAAATCCGCAGATGAGACACGGCATCGTTCTTGCGAAAAATATGCTCGCAAAGCAGGCGGGAGTACAGACCGGCGAAGCCATATGGATTTCCAAGCAGAAGTGCCCCGATATAGTCTTCGTCGCGCCCCATTACGACGAGTACGTGAAAATCTCGAAGCAGGTCTTCGATATATACACTTCGTACACCGACAGGGTGGAAAGTTTCGGAATCGACGAATGCTGGTTGGACGTTACGGGTTCTCAAAACCTTTTCGGCGACGGAAAAACAATAGCCGATACGCTAAGAGAACGCATAAAGCGAGAAACGGGACTGACTATTTCCGTAGGCGTTTCCTTTACCAAAACTCTCGCAAAGTTGGGAAGCGACTTGAAAAAGCCGGACGCGACGACTGTTTTGTCAAAGGAAAGCTATATGTCCGTTGTAGGCAATCTGTCGCCCTCCGAGCTTATTATGATCGGCAAGCGCACCGCGCGTAAGCTCGAAGCGCTTAACATCCATACAATCCGACAGCTTGCCAATGCCGACAGGAATATGCTCCGCTACCACTTCGGAATTATCGGCGACTCTATGGTCGACGCCGCACTCGGCATAGAAAAGGGAGAAGTCAAAAAATATTATGACAAACAAATCCCGAAGAGCATTTCCAACGGCACCACTACCCCGAGGGATATAGAAAACGAGGAAGAAGCGAAAATTGTGGTTTACGCCCTGTCCGAGCTGGTCGCAACCCGCTTGCGCCAATATAATCTTATTGCGGGAGGAGTCAATATTTCTATCAAGGATCCCGAGCTCAAATGGATGTCCAAACAGACCGCGCTCGCTACTCCGACCTCCAACGCTTCGGAAATAGCCCTCGCGGCGATGTCTCTGCTCCTCAAAATGCACCGCTTCGACCAGCCGCTGCGCGCGATAACCGTAGGTACGCATAAGCTGTGCGACAAGGCGGAGGTTCAGATGAGCCTTTTCGACGATCCGGACGATAAGGAAGGAAAGCTCGAACAAAGCATAGACAAAATACGCGGCAAGTACGGCTACCATGCGGTAAAGCGCGGGATACTTGTCGACGAACAACTTACAGGAAATCTGCACGAGGAAGACGATTTCCGACCCTTCCACCAATCGAAAAACAGTTAAGCCAATAGTGTTTTAATTTTTTGAAAAGGTCAATAAAACACGTATCGTGTGGACACGTATCGTATATTATTTGCGCATAGCTTCTAAATCATTTCCATACGCCTATTTATTAAGCAGATTTCAGTAGCGTTTAGCAATATAAGCATAAATACAATAAACACCGCACTCGCAAACGCAGTTTTAGCAACTGACAAAAAAAATACAATTAGTGTTTTGAAAATTTATTAAACTATCACAAAATATACGTATAGGTTTGTTTCTGTTTACTTTGCGCAAGAATTCTGTTATGCTTCTAATAGTTAATACACAATATAGAGAAATAACGCGCGGCACTTTTTAAGCGTCGCACGGCGGATATAAAAATGATAAATAACATAATTTCTTCCACACAGGGAATAAACGCAACGATGATTGCAACTTCTATACTTATGCTTATAGCCGGTATAGGAGTGTTCCTCATTGCGTGCAAACTTATGAGTTCCAATCTCGAAGCGTTGGGATCGAACAAACTCAAAGCCCTGTTTGCAAAAACCTCAAAAAGCAAGCTGGTCGGCGTGGGAATAGGTACCGTCGCCACAGCCGCAATACAAAGCTCGGGTGCCACGACGGTTATGGTCATCGGCTTTGTAAACGCGGGCATTATGACGCTCACGCAGGCTGCGACCATAATCTTCGGCGCCAACATAGGCACGACGGTTACAGGTCAGATTGTAGCTCTCGGCTTGTTTGGCTCTAACACTATTTCCGCCACGGTTATATTCGCATCGTTTGCGGGAATAGGCGCGTTTATAACTCTCTTTGCTAAAAAGGAATTCGCAAAAAAGCTAGGCGGAATACTCGCGGGCTTCGGAATGCTGTTTGTCGGACTGAATATGATGAACGGCTCCATGACGGAGTTTGCCGAGCTCGAACAGGTCAAAACCGTGCTTGCGGCGGTTTCAAATCCGCTGCTGCTCGTGCTTATCGGCGCGGTGCTGACCGCAATCATACAAAGCTCCTCGGTTATGACGTCTCTTGCCATTTCTATGGTTTTTTCGGGGCTGATTTCCCTAGACCAAGGCATTTATCTGACTATGGGCTCGAATATAGGCTCATGTATGGTCGCCATTATCGCAGGTATAGGCAGCAGTACAAACGCAAAGCGCTCCGCCCTTATACACCTTGTTTTCAACATTTTGGGCGTTGCGATATTTATGCTTATTGGTATGATTATGCGCGAGGCGTCGCATAAAGCAGTGACCTTCGGCACACTGTTTGCAAAAATGTTCCCGAACGCGCTTAACACGCAGATGGCTATGTTCCATACGATTTTCAACGTCGCCACGGTCATACTCATACTGCCGTTTACAAATCTGCTTGTAAAACTCGTATCCAAGATAATTCCCGAGAAAAAACAGCCTCAGGACAAGAACGCCCCGAGAATGTATTATATCGACGAACACCTGCTCAAAACTCCCCCAATCGCCGTACAGCAGACCAAAAACGAAATCGTGAATATGGCGGAGCTTGCAATGCACAACTTCTCGCTCTCCTGCGATATTATCTGCAATATAGATTTCTCCAAGGCGGAAAATTTCAAAAATAACGAAAATCAGCTCAACTTCCTCAACAAAGAAATCGTTAAATTTATCATAAAAGTTTCCAAATTGGAGCTCAGCGACCGCGACCGCTCATACCTCTCCTCCGCGTTTCATACGATAACCGACCTTGAACGCGTGGGCGATTATGCGGAAAATATCGTGGAATACGCAGAAAAACTCAAATCCGCAGATGAGAAATTCTCCAAAGAAGCGGTAACGGAAATACGCAAAATGCAAAGCCTCATAGAGGATTTGTATCAAAAAGTTATGAAAGCCTACGTCAATAACGACGTTTCGTCCTTGAAAGAGGCGGACGAAATCGAGGAGCAGATAGACGATTTCACCGAACTTATGCAGGTACGCCACATAAACCGTCTGGATATGGGCGTCTGCACCTCGGATATCGGAGTGCAATATATGTCGCTCGCCTCCAACGCGGAGAGAGTCGCCGACCACTTTATGAACGTTGCCAAAACCATAGAGGAATACGCGTAATCGAACAAATCGGGACCGGACGATATTTATATATACATAACGTCCCATACAAAATCGATAATCTAATCATACCGAATTAAATACTAAGATAAAACAAAGAGGACAAATATGAAGCTAGCGCTTGCAACGAACAATAAACATAAAATAAGCGAAATCCGCGCCATACTCGGCGACAGCTTCGACGAATTGCTTTCTCTCGAAGAGTTTGGGATTGACGTCGACGTAGAGGAAACGGGCGCGACTCTCGCCGAGAACGCGCTCATCAAGGCGCGCGAAATCACGAGGCTTACGGGAATGCCGTCTCTCGCGGACGATACGGGACTTATGGTGGATGCCCTCGGCGGCGCGCCGGGAGTTTACTCCGCTCGCTACGCAGGCGAAGCCCACGACGATAAAGCCAACCGCGATTTGCTTTTGAAAAATCTTGCTTCCGCAACCGACCGCTCGGCGCATTTCGGCACCGTTATCGCCGTTTGCTATCCCGACGGCAAATATCTGCTTGCAGAAGGCAGAGTCGACGGAATTATCGGATATGAGGAAAAAGGCGATGGAGGCTTCGGCTACGACTGCCTTTTCTACTCTCCCGAGCTCGGTAAAACTCTCGCCGAGGCGTCCGCGGACGAAAAAAACTCCGTAAGCCACAGAGGCAGAGCCCTGCGTAATATGCTGAAAATACTGCAAAATCAAACCAAATGAAAACGATAATCGCTTTTTCCGATACTCACGGCGCTCCCCTGCCGCAAAAGCTGATTTCCGTCGCACAGGAGACGGATTTCGTATTTTTCCTCGGCGACGGAGCCTATTCGCTCGGAGATATTACATTGCATAATGGGCTTAAACTGGTCAGAGGCAACTGCGACGCGCAAGGCGTTCTGCCCGACGAACAGGTGGTAGAAATCGAAAACATGCGAATGCTGCTCACGCACGGACATAAGTACGGCGTCAAACGAGATTTGCTCGCTCTCGCGCTTCGCGCGAAAGAGCTTGATTGCTCCGCGGTATTTTACGGACATACGCACGTCGCCTGTATCGAAACGTACGGCGGAATAACTTTGATTTGCGCGGGCTCCGCCTGCTATCCAGCGGGCTCGGCGGCAACGTACGCCTTTGCAGCCGTTTACGACGGAAAAATCACCGCTAAAATCGTAAGCCTTTGATTTTTTCGTCTCTATAATCAATCGATTAAATACAATTTACGATAAAAGCGGCGCGTCTGCCTAACGCGCCGCTTTATGATTATGTCTGCCAATCCTTATTTGAGTTTCAGAAATAAAGGAAAGTATATTCGTCTATCAAAGTGTGCAATTCACAATCCGCAAAATCCATTTCCTCTATTTTGAGAGCTTCAAACAGCTCCGCATAAGCCTCGTTTACAGGTAAAGACAAATCATCTATCGGGCTGTGATAGCCGGGCTTGGACTCCGATTTGAATGAAAGAAGCCACGTTGTATCAAATTCGTCATTTCCGTTAAAATCGAAACGGAAAGTATAATTGAAATTTTGAAACCGAACGGCAACATTCAGAACATTGCACTTCGCAACGCCGTCCACGTATGAGCCTTGTAGATAAATCAGGATTTCTTCATCTTCAAGCAAAGGCAGGTTTTGCGCCGACAGCCGTTCGTTCATGCGCGCTATTATGTTATCGTGAGTTTCGTGCAAATACGAATCGGATTTGAGCACGATAGGCTTGTCGAATATGCCGCACCGTACGTTTTCATATTGTGTCGAAGAGACGTATTCGTTGTATTTATCCTTTAAATCTTCCGCTATTTCCGTTGCGACAGGCAACATAGCGGAAACATAATCCTCTCTTCCCTCTGCGTTCCTTTCTTCTATAAGAAAGTCTCTGAATACGCACCAGTCCTCGAACCCGCAACCGAAATCATCAAGATTTATAAAAGAACGCGCGTACAAAAAATCGCTGTCCTCATCAGTCTCGAAAATATAGGGCGCAACGCTGACTTCGATAGTTATCGAGTTCCCGTAAAAATACCTTATATTATCAATCTCGGCTTTTTCGGGTACGCCTATTATTTCGTTGTGCACGAGGTCATCGACGACGTACTGCGCAAATTCCTTAAAGGGGCGCATTACCTCTGCATATTTCGCCCCGACCCTTGCATATTGAGGAACGGGAGGAACAAACGGAATATATCCCTCGTCTTCGGAGTTGTCGCCGTTTTCTCTTTTATCATCTTCAATCGTTAAATCCGTGTTATCGGACGGCTTCGCGTCGACGCTTCCGCCCTCTTTATCGCCTTGTATTGCCGAATCGGCTCCGTCATCGCCCGACGGCGGCAGATTGCTTTCGTCGCTATCATTATCCGCGTCCGCGTTCGGCACGCTGTTTTTGTCCGAGGAATTTTCGATTATACTTCCCGCGCCGCTTGATAGATCTGCGTACGCGCCGTCTCCCGTATTCGCTTTTAAATCGCACGCGACAAGCATGACGCACAAGAGCGCGCACGTCACTGCCATTGCTATCAATCTAACCGCGTTTTTTTTCATAGGAATTTCCTCTTAAATATTTTATTATATAAGAGTTTAATTGTCAATAGAGGACACGTCGTATATTATATTAAAAACCCACCCCTTCCCTTCGGGCTGTTCCGACTTCGCGGTCTGCGAAGCAAGCCCGCTCGTTCGCTTAGGCTACGCACAATCCACCGGATTGTGAGTTTAACGCGTCGCGCCGCTCCCGCTCGGAATAGAAACACTTTCTGCTTATACAATACGTTGCTCACGGGAGGGGAACTCGGCACTCGCATATACAAGCATAGAGCACTCATTATTCCACTCGTTCGGGGCAATAAAACAGAATTTGTCCCTCACTTGTACGGAGCATCAAGCTCGGCACTCAGGTAGGCGCGCGCCCTGCACGCGCTGGTGCAGTCTCTTGAAAAAGTGTCCATCATACTCCACATTAATCAATCGCAAAACCGCAAAAGCGCGCATATAAATCAAAATTAACGCAATACTCGAAAATTTGTTGACATCACTGTGCGGATATGCTAAGATTTTCAAGCATCGGTTGCACCGTTTGCGCACGGCAGCAACTTTCGGCGGCACTTTATGTGCGGGTGTAGTTCAATGGTAGAATCTCAGCCTTCCAAGCTGATTGCGTGGGTCCGATTCCCATCACCCGCTCCATACGCTCTTTGAGCGTCCGCTTGCCGAAAGTTTTGAGCCTGTAGCTCAGCAGGATAGAGCAACGGCCTTCTAAGCCGTGTGTCGGG
>CANDBF010000026.1 GCA_947382865.1 uncultured Clostridia bacterium | reverse complement strand
AGCCTTCGGCAAAGTGTGTATATTCGTGAACGAGAGTTTCAGCCCAAGCCCCACTAACATCATTAATATGCAATTCATAATAACTCCTTTGCGGGAGAATAACTGCTCCCGCTCAGCATTTGATTAGAAGTAAAATCTTTTATACTGTGCTTTAAGCTCAAGTGTTTGCATAGGATAAAGTTTGTCATTTACTCTGTCGATTGGTTGAATTACTTCGTAAACACTATTGCTATCTTCGTCCCAAAAGGCGATGTTCTCGTATCCTTCAACCATAACGATGATATAATTGCCTTCGTCAAGTATGCTTTCTTTGTTTATAGGCGGATATTTCCTTGCCAAGTCGTCGAGTATGTGCCATTTAAGGACGTTTATTGCCCTTTTGTCGATAGCGTTTGCTTGGTGTGCTTTGGTTTTAAGTAGGTTGGCGTTAATCATAGTACAATTCTCCTTGTGCGGTATTTTTACCGCATTCCCTTATCGTCATTGGGAGCGACGTATTTTTCTTAAATTTGCAGACAACGTCTGCGTTCGGTTTAGAGGTCGGCGGCTTGCCGCCGTTCTCTTATGCTTGTGTTGTGTACAAAGGTTTATTCTTTGTAGATTGCTGAGGCAAAAAAGATTTATTTTCTCGATTAAACGTTATTCTGTTGTCAAGGTGCGTTCATTCTTTGTGAGTTGCTTTCGGCAAGATCCATTCAGAAGCGGGCGTTTAGCAGGCTGTCAACGATTTTTTTTAGAATTTGCGCCATTCCCTAAAAAGCTACCCCGCTGAAAATTCGTGAAGAAAAAAATAGTTTACAGAATGATAAATGTCTGCTATACAAAAAAGCCGACAGCAACTAACAATGAACGTATTTTGACTTCCGAAGGTGGTTTAATCGAGAAGTAAACCATTTTAAGAAGAAAACAAAATAAAGGCTGGGCGTACATGCGGTTTAGCGGACGCCCAGCCTTTTTGTTTTCCTAAAAAAGTTTTCGTATAAGGTACTGCTATAATACAATTTCCTACCATACAACGGGTCAGGGTGTATAGGTCAGTTGACATCCGTCAACGCTTGTGCTACCCTAAATCAAAAGGGAGTGTTATTTATTTTTATTTGTGTACAGGGATACTAAGATAGCAATCACGGTCAATGAGAGACTTAGTATTTCGTAGAGTGTCATGAATAAATAACCTCCTTTTTATTTTGGGAAAATATCGCGGGCGTTGTTGGTTGTCAGCGTGGGCGTTGTATGGAATACATTACGTTACAGAGGGGTAAAATAAATGGAACGTAAAAAATATAAGCATTTGAGTTGGACTCAAAGGCTTTGTATCGAAAACTATTTGAAAATCAATATGCCGATTAAGGAGATTGCAGAACACCTCGGCGTACATGTTTCCACGATATATAGAGAGTTGAAACGTGGCCGCTACGAGCATTTAGACGGCGCAACTTGGATAACTGAGGATAGATACTCCCCCGACATTGCCGAAGAGTGTTATCGTGCGAATTTGGCGGCTAAGGGCGCAGGGATAAAGCTCGGCGCAGACTACCGACTTGCCGAATATATAGAAAAGCGTATTTGTGATGATAGACTTTCCCCCTCTGCCGTTCTTGGAGAGATAAAGCATAAACATCTTGATTTCAATACGTCAATTTGCGTAAATACTTTGTACAGCTACATAGAAAAAGGCATATTCTATCGGCTTGAATTGAAACACCTGCCTATGAATTACCGGCATAAAAATAAGAAACGTAAAATTAAGGCCGCACGTGTGCCAAAAGGCATAAGTATTGAGCAACGTCCGAATGAAATAGCGGAGCGCAATTCGTTCGGACATTGGGAAATGGATTGTGTGTGCGGCCCTACAAAGACAACACTTTTAACGCTGTCTGAACGTCTTACACGTAAGGAAATTATTTTCAAAATGCCAAACCAAAAGGCTGACAGCGTTATACACTGTCTTAACGTATTGGAGCGGCGTTATGGAAAGAATTTCCGTAAGATATTTAAGTCTATAACAGTAGACAACGGCTCGGAGTTCTCAGCCTTTAAGGTTATGGAGCGGTCACGCTACGGCGGCAAGCGTACGAATATATTTTATTGTCATCCTTATTCCGCTTATGAACGTGGTACAAATGAACGCTTAAATCGTGAAGTGCGTCGATTAGTTCCGAAAGGCTTTGACCTGTCAAAACTTTCGGATCAAGATGTTATCAAAATTGAAAATTGGGTAAACAATTATCCTCGGCGTGTTCTCGGATATGCTTCTTCCGATGAGGTGTTTAATGAGTATATGCGGCAAAATGTCGCTTAATCTCGTTGACCCGTGTAAGTTGCGCCAACGACCGGAGTGAATAACAAAGGTCAATAAGTTCGGTCAAGCTACGTTGTCATACAGCGCAGTTATTAAACGGTGTCATTTTAGTGCATAGAAGTCTATAAAATCCCCTCTATTACCCGAATTCGGGCAATAGAGGGGATTTCCCTTGTATCATTTTACATAATTTTCGTATCTAAACAAATTTATTCGCATTTACTCTTGACATTTATAACAAAACAAAAAACAACGGACTCGCATATGCGCAGTCCGTCGTTTTCATAGTAATACCTGAATTAATCGCCGCAATGACAGCCGCCGTGATTGCAGTCGCAGCCGTCGTGCCCGCATTCGTCGTGATCGCAGTCGCAGCCGTCGCGGTCACACTCTCCGTGACAGCAATCGCACTCGTCATCGTATTTTTCGAGCTCCGCCATAAATTCGTTGAACACCTTTTCAAGCTGATTTTCGTCCTCGATTGGAGCGAACGTATCGTTTCCGTCCTCGTCCTCCACGATTTCGTATATAAGCACCTCGTCGTCCGAAATATCTTCGAGCTTCTCTACGGGCTTCATCACAATATACCACTTATCATCTACGTCGAGGGTCGCCAGATGATAAAACTCCTCGTCCTTATCCGTGGTTTCGTTGTGAAGGACGATTATATCGTCGTCTTCATCCATTTTGTTTGCGTCATCAAAAAAATCCGCCATTGTATAACTCCTTCGGGCATGCGCCCTTTTATTACTTTGATAATACCATATTCTGCCCGATTTGCAAGCGAAATATAAGTTTTACCTGCGGCTGTCCAGATAAGATTGCAATATTATAGTCGCGGCGACCTTATCAATGACCTGCTTGCGCTTTTCCCTTCGCACGTCGGCGTTTATCAGCATACGCTCCGCCGAAACGGTTGTCAGCCTCTCGTCCTGATAGTACACGGGCAAACCCGAAGCCTCGGCAAGCGCCTCTCCGAACTCGCGCGTTATCGCCGCTCTGTCGCCCTCGGTGCCGTCCATATTCTTGGGAAGCCCGAGCACGAACGCGTCCGCGTCCTCTCTTTTTGCGTAATCGCAAAAGTACGCGATATCCGCCTCTATATTCTCTTTTTTCCGCACGTACGTTTCGCGCGGATTTGCGGTTATACCCAGCAGGTCGCTCACCGCGACGCCTATACGCACGTCGCCTACGTCGAGCGCTATTTTGTGTTTTTGCATACTCGCCTCTCCTCGCTCAACGCATGAGCATATTTCCTCCGCCGTTTTCGGGCTTGCGCGCCTTTTGGGGCTTTTCCTTGAACTTGCGCTCGCCGATTTCCTCGTAGTACGGCTCTGCCTGATACTTTATCATAAGCACGCCTGTTAGGCACATCGCTATGGACAGCGCGCCCAGCACGCTCCAAAACACCGCGAGCACGACGGTCACGCCTCCTATGCTGTCCGCAAAGGCAGACAGCACCATTCCGCCCGCTATTGCGAGAATACCTATCACGACTGCTATAAAGGATACGAGCAGCGATCCTTTGTTGTTGGAAACCTGCTTCAAATCCTGTCTAGTGCTCCAATTCACGTTGCCGAAGCGCATATCGCAGTAGATATGAAGTCCCGTAGCGCCGACGATTATAAGCGCGGTGCATATTGTGAACAGCGCAACGCTCAGAATGTCCAGTCTGTAAAGCGCAAGCGCAAGTATAATCTGAATTATCAACACTATGCCCGATGGTATCAACGCCAGTATATACTTGGCTTTTATGCTGTCCTTTGCGGAAATAGGCAGAGTCTTGCTTTGATAAAAGGAGCGACCCTCTCTCGTGTACGCTATCATTGCCATGGTGTTGGTTCCGCCTAAGAAAATCAGCGAATAAAGCACTATATACGACAGCTTCAACATCGAGCCCAGATATACGGGAGCCTCTTCCCCTACCGGTTTGTCGCTCATAAAAAACATCACCGCCGTCAGTACGGGACATATCAGAATGTTGGCAAGGCTCGACATCGCAAGGTTGGGGTTTCTTATAATCTGCTTAAAATCCTTTATCATAAGCGCGGATATGACGTTGTTCTGCTTGTAGGACACTGCGCTCTTGCTGCCCTCCGTACGCGTTTCGAGCCTGCGCTCGTTTATTCTGCGATAAAACAGCATTGCAAGCAACAGCATAACTATCGCCATACCCGCGATAGTCGCAAACGAAATACCGAAATTCTTGCCCGCGTCTATGCCGAGACAGAAATCCAGCAGCACCTTATTGGGATACATTACCTTGGAGAAAACGTTCAGTCCCGCCAGCGCGTTCGCCGACATCTCGGTGACTTCCGATTCCTCCGCCTGCGCCGCAACAAAGTACATTATAAGGAAGTATCCGACCATTATCCCGATGTAAAACAACAGCGTAAGCGCGGTTTTGAGCGTAGACCTGCCCTTGAAAAACGTGCCTATATAGGATATTGGCATCGAAAACAGCGTTATTACAAACAGGGGCAGTATCGGAGACGCCAGCGCGACAAGGAATATCAGCGCGAAATAGCCGTAGAACATAGCCCTGCCCAGCGCCGCGTATACTATCGACACGGTGAGAAGAGATGGAATAAGCAACGACGCCGTAAAGGTCAGCGTGCTTATATACACCGTGGCGAATTTTGCGAAAAATACTGAAGTGTGCCTTACGGGCAAGGTGTTGAGAAACGGGGTGTCGGGCGAGTTGTAAAGCGCGTTCATCACTCCGAACATAGAAATGAACAGCGCGAAAAGCTGTACCGCCGACAGTATGACGTTGCTAACCATGGACAGCGTCTGTACGTCGGGAATTATCACGGCAAAAAAGCCCGCGACGACACAGATAAGCACCGCCAGCGGAATCATACAAAGAAGCGTAGTCACGCCCTGCGGCAGCTTGCGCTTGCCGTTGTTCGCAACCCTGAACGAGTACTGATTTTTCAGCAGAACCTTAAATACGATAGCAAAATCTCTCATAATCGTCACTCGGAAATACTTTCCGTAAGTTTCAGGAACAGCTCCTCGAGCGAGCTGTCGCGGTTGCGCTCTTTGAGCTCGGATATCGTGCAGGTGGTTATCAGATGTCCGTCGTCGATAATACCTATCCTGTCGCAGATTTTTTCCACCACTTCGAGCACGTGCGAGCTGAAAAACACGCAGTTACCCTTGTCCGCGTGCTCGCGCATAAGCGTTTTAAGATTGTATGCGGATTTGGGGTCGAGACCCGTCATCGGCTCGTCGAGTATCCAGATTTTAGGCTCGTGTATAAGAGCGCCGATAATATTCAGCTTTTGTTTCATTCCGTGGGAATAGGACGATATCTGATTTTTTATCGCGTGACTGAGTTCAAACATTTCCAGATATCTATTCAGTCGGATTTCTCTTTCCGAGGACGGAACGCCGAAAACGTCGCATATAAAGTTGACGTATTCGATGCCCGTCAGCCCCTCGTACAGCACGTGGTCGTCGCTGACGTAGCCGATGAGCTTTTTCACCTCGTTCGGACTCTCTTTTAGGGATATTCCGTCGACTAAAACGCTGCCTTCGGTAAAAGATATTATGCTCGTGATACACTTTATCGTCGTGGACTTTCCCGCTCCGTTGGGACCGATAAATCCGAAAATCTCGCCGTCTCCGACTTCGAGCGACAGGTTTTCCACGGACGGCTTTGCACTGCCGGCATATTTTTTTGTAAGATTGTTTATCTGTAACATATAAAGCTCTCCTATTAAAGCGTTTACGCCGTATGCGCCACGGTCGATATTTTTTACCGCGGGCGCGTATATACTCTCAGTTGTCTATTATTGCCATTTTTTCCCCGAAGCTCTGTCCGCCTGCCTTTGCTTTATCGCCTTTTCAAAGCCGTTTTCGGTAGGATTGTAAAACTTTTCGTCTTTGAGCTCGTCGGGCAGATACTGCTGCTCCACCCAACCGCCGTAGCTGTGCGGGTACTTATATCCGCTCACCGCCTCGTCCTTTCCCTTATAGCTCGGGTCGCGCAGATAAAGCGGAACGCTCTCGCGCTTTATGTTCTTCACCGCCTGCTCTGCAAGCCCGAGAGCTTCGACGACCTGATTTGACTTTGGAGCCTCCGATACGTAAATTATTCCCTCCGCAAGCGGAATTCTTCCCTCGGGCAGACCTATACGCTCGAACGCCGCTACGCAGGACTGCGCTACTACGATAGCGTTCGGGTCGGCAAGACCCACGTCCTCGCAGGCGTGTATCATTATCCGCCTCGCTATAAGCATAGGGTCGCAACCTGCCTCGATAAGCCGTTCCGCCCAGTAAAGCGCGGCGGAAGAGTCGCTCCCGCGCATACTCTTGATAAATGCGGAAATCATATCGTAATACATATCCTCCGTCACGCTGAGCGACTTTTGCTGTATGGACTGCTCCGCTTCGTCCTTGGTTATGCGGATAATCCCGTCGTCGCTCGGGTGCGTAGTTAGCGCGGCAAGTTCCAAAGCGTTGAGAGCGGTGCGCATATCTCCCCCGCTCGCCCAAGCTATATGACGAAGAGCCGAGTCGTCTATCTGCAAATTCAGATTTCCGAGCCCCCTTTCCTTATCGGCTATCGCGCGGTTAAGCCCCTGTAAAACGTCCTCCTCCGTAAGGCGGGAAAAGGAAAATACTCTACAGCGTGAAACTATCGCGCGCGTCATGCTTACGTAGGGATTTTCCGTTGTGGAGCCGATGAAAATTATATATCCCTGTTCGATAGCCGCAAGCACGCTGTCGGACTGGGCTTTATTCCATCTATGGCATTCGTCAAGCAGCAGATAAGTCTTTTTTCCGTGTACGCGGAGCAAATCCTTTGCTTCCTCTATGACCTTCTTGGCGTCGGCGACGCCGCTCGTAACAGCATTTAGCTTGACGAAATTGGCGTTTGTGCTCTCAGCTATGATATTGGCAAGCGTGGTTTTCCCCGTGCCGGGAGGTCCGTAAAATATACAGCTGCCCAGCCTGTCGGCGGATATTGCGCGGCGAAGTAAAGACCCCTCGCCTACGACCTTGCCCTGTCCGAGAAACTCGTCGAGAGTGCACGGACGCATCCTCTCGGCAAGAGGCGCAAGCCTTTGTGCATTGTTTTGCAAATCGAATAAATCCATATTAGAATTATAACAACATAAAGGCATTTTGTAAAGAAATTGCTCTATGATTCATATAATGTCGCGTGTCAAGACTGTCGAAGATTTCAAAGGATATGCGCCCCAAGTTTTTGCGAGTAATCATCGCAATTTTGGTATTTGTAGCGATATTCATATTCTGTACGGTATATTTCCGCAGCAACGTCGTCCCTACGGTTATGGGCAGTTCCATAGCACAGGTGCGCGCGATCGCAACAAACGCGGTAAATATAGCCGCAACCGCCGTCATAAACGGCGGCATAACCTACGACGAGCTGTTTGAGGTAATGTACGACAACAACGGGAAAGTCACTATGATTCAGGCAAATTCCCCGAGAATCAATACCATTGCGCGCGAAATCGCCAATCTTGCTCAGGCAAATCTCGATTCGCTCGGAACTCAGGAAATATCCATTTCCGTAGGAACGTTTACTGGACTTGCGCTTCTTACGGGCTTCGGTCCCGATATTACGATAAAAATAGTGCCTATCGGCACCGCCAACTGCGATTTCGTATCCTACTTTCAGTCCGCGGGCATAAATCAGACCTCTCACAAAATCTATATTGACGTTTACGCCGACGTCAATATCATTACTCCCATCGACGAGCCGACCGTGCAGGTCAAAGCCGAAATACTGGTCTGCGAAAACGTTATAATCGGCGACGTCCCCGAAATGTATCTTGGCATGAACAGCGTGACTGATATGTACAATCTTATTCCGTGAGTCGAGAGCAGGCATACGCCGTTTCCGTAGCGTTTAGCAATTAACGGTTTTATATCAAAGCAAAACCTAAAAAAACTAAGCGTAAACGCTTAGTTTTTTTGTAATAAATAGTTTCTCTACGATGATTGAAAATCATATCTTTTTGCTTCGCGATTTGGATAACAATCCGAACACGAAGCCGCAGACTATCGCCGTGGTGAGACCCGCGGCAACCGCGCTCATTCCGCCCGCAATAGCGCCCATAAAGCCTTTTTCCGCAACTCCTTCGAGCGCACCCTTCGCCAGATTTGAGCCGAAGCCCATTATGGGAATAGTTACGCCCGACCCTGCAAACTGCTTCATCGGCTCGAATGCGCCAGTAACCTCCAACACGACGCCCACAAGCAAATATAACACAAGGATTCGCGCCGATGACATTTTCGTCTTGTTTATCAGTATCTGACCTATTAGACAGACCAAGCCCCCTACCGCAAACACTTTAAGATACGTCAGAAAAATTTCCATAATCCAAATTCCTTTCTTTATTCCGTCGATGCATCGCCATACTTTTGCGACATCGATTTGCCAAAATTATATGGCTATATTTACAATAATTTCATAAAGTATTATATGTTTTGCTGTTTTATAAAATACTTTATAAAAAACTTTCGCTTTCAAGAGTGAACGCGTGCGCAATTCCGGGTATAGTCTCTTTCTGCAAAGGGGTGTCTTTGTTCAGCAATGCGCCCGTCGGAACTATAAGCACGCGCCTGAGCTCTCCCCTTTGCATGCGTTTCAGTATATATCCGTTGAAAGCCGTATTCACACAGCCCGCGCCGCTTCCGCCCTGAAACGTCTTCTGCTCGGGAGTAAAATAGCTAGCTCCCGTGTCCATATAGTAGTCGGGCAAGGTTATTCCCTCTTTGGATAGAAGATATTGCAACGTTTCCTTTCCGAAGCGTCCCAAATCGCCCGTAAAAATTCCGTCGTAATAGCTGGGGTCTCTTCCGCTCTCTTTGAAATGGGTGAGTATTGTCTCGCATGCCGCGGGAGCCATTGCAGCCCCCATATTTGCCTCGTCGTCTATCCCAAGATCTATAACCCTGCCGAGCGTGCCGCCCGTCACTTTTACGCAATGCGAGTTGGTTTTGATATAATCGTTCATTTCCTTGTGGAAATTGTCTTCAATGATATTGGACTTATCCTTGTTGATAATTCCCTTTTGTTTTTCTATACTCTTCTTATATTTCTCGACGTCCTTGGGATCCAGATTCATATTTTCGTCTATAGCGATTATATCCTCATCATAAACCTGCTCGTTGATAAGCCTCGGCTTTTCCGCGCTTAAAACCGTACAACCCGCGCCCGTTACCGTCCACTGCGCCGTAGGAGGACGCTGATTGCCGAGTTCCAGAGGAAAGCGGTATTGCCTTTCCGCCGACGAAAAGTGACTGGACGTTGAGCAGGTGACAGTATTTGCATATCCGCCCGATATCAGCATCGCGCCTACAATCATCGATTCTCCGAACGTGGAACATGCGTTGTACAATCCCAAAAACGCTATCGGAAAATTTCTCGCGGCAAGGCTTGTGGAGGACAGCTCGTTCAGCAAATCGCCGCCTATAAGAATGTCTATATCTTCCTTTTTTAGCCCCGCCTTTTTGATTGCGCCGGTTATGGCGTCTCTGTGCATCTTGCTCTCGCATTTTTCATAGGATTTTTCACACCATAGATCGTCTTTCAGCACAATATCGAAGCAGTCGCCGAAATTGCCGTCTCCCTCCTTGGGTCCGACGACGGTAAATCCGCTTTTGATATAAACGGGGGACTTGATTTCAAACGTTCGCATAACTTACCTCACACCACAAAGTATCCGATAAAACCGACTATAAAGCTCGCCGTGACGCCGAAAACTATAATAGGACCCGCGATAACGAACATTTTTGCGCATATTCCGAAGAAAACGCCCTCTCTGTTGTATTCCATAGCAGGCGACGTCACGGAGTTTGCAAAGCCGGTTATCGGAATAATCGAACCGCCTCCCGCATAGTGTCCGAGCTTGTCGTAAAGTCCGAGAGCCGTAAAAAAACTTCCGAGGAAAATCATAATGCAGCTTTCCCATGTAGCTACGTCCTTTTCGCTCATATCCTTGAAAATCAGCTTTAAGATATCGCCTATACCCTCACCGATACAGCAAATAATTCCGCCGACGATAAACGCGGCAATAAGAGTTCTCACCATAGGCGATTTGGGCTGATTGTCGCTCACATATTTCTGATATTCTATTCTGTCTATCATACGTTGCCGTCCTTTTTGTTCACAATTACGCCATCCGGCGGCGTATCGCGCAGAACTTCGGTATCCGAATAAAACTTATGCAGAATCTCCTTGTCCTCGATATTTGCCGCAAATAGCTTATCCATATTGCAGATTTTTGACAATACGCACAATTTTATAACAGTTGTTCGCGAAATGTCTATTTATGAATATTCCGCAATTCTAAAAAGACTGTTACAATTCCGAAAACTGCTTATACTACAACTATGGATAAGAAAAGAATTGCGGTTATAACGGGCGCAAACAGCGGTATAGGAAAGGAATTTACCTTTCTGCTCAATCAGGACAAAAACGTAGACGAAATCTGGGCGATTGCCCGCGACGAGCAGCGCCTCAACAAATTGCGCGATACCTTGGGAGCAAAAATCCACACGTTTTCGATGGATTTGACCGTTCGGGAAAATATAGCGTTTTTGGAAAGGCTTCTTCGCGACGAAGACGCGGAAATCTTATACCTAGTAAACAGCGCGGGCTATGCAAAGTTCGGCGATTATTCCGCCGTTTCTGTTGAAACTTCTCTAAACATAATAGATTTGAACGCATGCGGGCTTGTTGCCGTAACGCTCGTATGCCTTCCTTATATGTCGCGCGGCGCGCACATTCTCAATATGTCCTCTCAGGCGTCATTTCAACCTGTTCCTTATCAGAACATATACAGCGCAACCAAGGCGTTCGTATTGAGCTATACCAGAGCGCTGAACGTCGAGCTTAACGACAGAGGCATCCGCGCCACAGCGGTATGTCCCGGCTGGATGCATACAAGGCTCATCGAACGCGCAAAGACCGGAGCAAGAAAGACTATAATAAAATATCCTTTCATAGTATCGCCCGACGTCGTCGCAAAAAAAGCCTTAAAAGACGCGCGTAAAAATAAGGATATGAGCATTTACGGATGTGCAATCAAATTTTCATACGTCGCGTCTAAACTGCTGCCGCACAGACTGCTGATGAAGCTATGGCTTATGATACAAGGAATAAAAAACGAATAATACTCCATAAACAAACAAGAGCTCGAATAACCGAGCTCTTGTTTGTTTATGGGTCAGTGTAAATTCGATATGTCCGACTTTGGTTTGGAAACGTCATCAGGCACGAACGAAACGGTTTGTCCGTAAGTAAAGTCTGCCTGTGAATTATTTTGATTTTCTGTGTTTTCGGCAATTTGTTTAAGTTTTATAATAATCTCTCCGAACCCGTACAAAATCCAAGAGCCAATCCAAGACGCAAGCGTGCCTACGACGATATAAATCAATCCCGTCACCCAGCTTCCAAGCGCAATTAGAACGATACCCAATATCACGCTGAGTATTATGCCCGCTATCGTAATTACTCCTGCAAGCGTCTGCAATTTCTTCCCTATATCGGAAAACAACTTATGCATTTTATCCTCCTGTAATTTGCCACAAATGGGCTATTTATAGACTATTTGTATCATATATAGCCCATATTGTCAATATTTTTTGAATACAATTGTTTTATAAAATTCGGTGACAACAAATGGATACTTATACTGCGGTAAAAAATCGGTTTCTGGTACTATGTGGGTTGAAGAAAATGTCAATTCACCGTCTTGCCATAGAATCCGGAGTTCCGCCGTCCACGATAAAGAATATTTTATACGGCAAAAGCATAAATCCGGGCATCGTTACAATAAAAGCGTTATGCGACGGCTTGGGCATAACGTTAGCGGATTTTTTTAACACACCCGAGTTTTATAATTTAGAGCAAGAAATAAAATAGCAATATGTTTCAGAATATATACAAAAGCGCGCAAATTGCGCGCTTTTGCATTTGGCGTTCCAACAATAAACTCAATCAGACAACTGCGTACGCAATCAATCGTTGCTCTTGAATTGCTCCTGTCTCAACTGCTTTATGGTGGCTTTGAGCTTGTTCATATCCACAGGTTTTGCGACGTGTGCGTTCATACCCGAATCCAGCGCCATTTTCACATCGTCGTCAAACGCGTTTGCCGTCATAGCGATTATCGGGATTGTCTTTGCAAGCGGATGATTGCAGGCTCGAATTGCCCTTGTCGCTTCATATCCGTTCATTATCGGCATTTGCACATCCATAAATATAATGTCGTAATCGCCCACCTCGGAATTTTCAAAATGCTTTACGATTTCCTGACCGTTGCACTCTATATGGCACGTCGCACCCTCAACGTCCAGTAATTCGCTGAGTATTTCGGCGTTGATTTCGTTATCCTCTGCGGCAAGCACTTTGAGTCCGTGCAGCGAAACGCTATCGGAGCTTTCATCGGAGGCTGCTTCCGACCCGTCGATATAATCCTTGTTATAAAGTTTTTCGACGGCGCGTCTGAAATTTGACATAAAGAACGGTTTTTGTACGAACGCGGTTATGCCCGCGCCGTTCGCGTCGGACTCAATATCGCCTATATCGTAAGCCGTGAGCACGATTATGTTTATATCCTCTCCGAATTTTTCGCGCATAAGCTTTGCGGTATCCAATCCGCTCAATGCGGGCATTTTCCAATCCAGCAGCACCAAATCGTATTTTTCATCCGCTTGTGAAAGCATATCGACCGCCGTATAGCCGTCCAGCGCGTATGCTGTCTCTACGCCGATGTCCTTCATGCTTTCAATTACATTCAAGCAGATATCTTCATCGTCGTCCACGATAAGAATGCGTTTGATATTATAGCTCGACCACACGTCTTCTTCGGAAGTCTCGTCCGCAATCGCAAGTTCAAGTTCGACAGTAAAGGCGCTTCCCTCTCCGAGCTTGCTGTCTATGTGGATAGTTCCGCCCATAAGGTCTACGAGGTTCTTGGTTATCGCCATTCCGAGCCCGGTGCCCTGTATGTCCTTCGTTGCCTCGGTGACTTCACGCGCAAAGGGCGCAAAAATGCAATCCACAAATTCCTCGCTCATGCCGAAGCCGTTATCTTTGACGACAAAACGCACATGGACATGTTTATGCAGTTTGCGGTCTATTTCTTCGATTAGCAATTCGATATTTCCGCCGTTCGGCGTGTATTTTACGGCGTTGACAAGCAGATTCAGCAATATCTGATTGAGACGCAATCTATCACCCAAAACCATGGCGGGCAGATTTCCTTTTGTATGTATATCGAAATGCTGTTTTTTCGCAGAGGATTGAGGAAGTATAATCGCATAAAGCGTTTCAAGCAATTCGGGCAGGCTGAATTCCTCAATGTTGAGCGAAGTTTTTCCGCTCTCGATTTTGCTCATATCCAAAATGTCGTTGATAATACTGAGCAAATGCTGACCCGACGTGGATATTTTGCCGACGTATTCGCGCACGGTTTCGGGATTTTCCGCATTTCGGGAAAGCAAAGTCGTAAAGCCCAAAATAGCGTTCATAGGCGTACGTATATCATGCGACATATTAGCAAGGAAATTGCTCTTTGCCGCGTTTGCGGATTTGGCTATATGAAGAGCCTGTTCCAGATTGGCGTTCATCGCCTGTTCTTTCGTTCTGTCCGACAACATCATGATAAAGTTGTCGATTCCGTTCAGCGACGCCCTGTGAAGCGACAGCTTAAACCAGAGCGTATCTCCTGTTTGCGAATTTCGGAATTCTATATCCGTTTCCCGCGCTTCGTTGACGGACACACTGTTCAGATCGTCCAAATTCAGTTCCGTATCGGTCTGCGTCGAGGCCGTAAGGAGGTTGCGAATGTCCTTATGTACGCTTTCGGGGTCGATGCCGAGCACTCGCTCGATGTTGCGGCTTACGTACGCCGAGGTAAAATCAACGGGTGAAAACAGTATGAAAACATCGTTAGTATCCTTCGTCAGCAAGTTGAACAGCTCGTCTCTTGATTTGAGTTTAAGTTCATTTTCCTTGTTTTTTGCGATGTTGAACACAACAACTATTCCAATAATTGCCGCGACAAGCACAATAGCGACTCCCGCCATTATAGCGGTGGTGACGCTTATGTACTCGTTCATGCTTTTGTTGAGCACGTCCGCCGATACTATACCAACCATCATCCAATCGTTGAATTCGACCGGCATATAAACGATATAGTATTCATTATTATCATACTTGAACGTAGCAACGCCTTGGACTTTATTCTTGAAATCCTGCTCGACCTGTTCCTTAGATGACCTTGTAAACGAAGCGTATTCAAGCAAATGTTTCAAATACTGAGTATCCTGTTTGTTGTTGTCCGCCATAAGCACTCTGCCGTCAGAAGTAATAATTCTGCAATTCCCGTGACCCGAAAACGCGCCTACCTTCAAGACTTCCGACATGGCGTCGACGTTGTATGTGATTGCAAGTCCGATATAATTCACATAGCCGTTGCCGTCCGCAGAAATCGCCCTATAATTTATAGGCACAGCAAAAAGCGTAACCTGATACATAGGGTCGCCGAGCTGTCCGTTCTCATCGAAATCCCTGCGTTCTCCTTCCACGATGATATCCTCATCGTTAAGCAAAGCCGCGATATAAGAGGAATCCACGCCGAAGCTGCGCTTCACGCCCGAATCCGTAACGGCATAACCGTCTTCGTCAATCATATAAAAGCTGGTAAATTTCCAATTTTCTTTCTGAGCATTCAAAAATTCCACGATTTCCTGCACGTCACGGCTGTCGCCTTCCGACCTTTCTTCTATATAAGGCAGGCAGCTGTGCAAGAATCCCCAGTTTTTATTCACCACCGACGAATAGGTTTTGTTTACCTGTTTGTATAATTCGGTAAAATGATTTGCGCTTTCATCAAAAATTTGTTTGGACGTATAAACGGTGTAAACAACAATCAACGCAACAATCGCAATAACGCATACGCACATTATGATAATGCTTATCAGCTTTCGTTTCGACATACCTTCGCCTCGAAATACTCTGATATAGAATAATAATATTCTATTATTTTTAATATAACTTGTCAACAATTTAATCTCAAAGCAAAAAAAAGCGCGGACAAACGCCCGCGCAAAGCTATTTGAAAAACGTATTTCACGGCATCTGTCTGCCGCCGCCGATAGGCGTGAGCCTAGCCCAAGTAAGCGGACCCGCAATTCCGTCGGGAACAAGACCGTTTTCCTGTTGAAATTCTTTAAGCGCTCTCGTTGTATTAGCGCCGAAAATTCCGTCCGCCGTTCCTACGGGATAGAGTTTGGAAAGCAGCTTCTGTTGCAAATACATCACGTAAACGCCGCGGCTGCCCTGTCTCAACAGCGGCAAATCTCCCTGTCTCATAAGCGTGCGCCACGTATTGCGACCGACTATCCCGTCCGCGGCAAGTCCGTTGTTCCTCTGAAAACGGATAACCGCGTCCCTCGTTCCGCTTCCGAAAACGCCGTCTACCGATATCGCTTCCCCGTAAAGATTGAGATAGCATTGCAAAAACCTGACGACGTTTCCGCGCGTTCCCGTGCGAATGACGGGCATTTCGGTATAGCTTATAGAATCGACGTATTCCACGTCAAGATAATTGCACACGCCTATGCAGCCGCCGTCACCGCAATCTCGCTGATAGTCGGGGTCTATCATAAGTTTCGCTTCCTCGAAATTGGTCATAAATCCGCATTCGGCAAGCGCGGCGGGACAGTTGACCGACCTCAGCATTCCGACCTCGGTCAGAGTTCCGACGCCTAGGTTTCTGATATCCGTCTCGGAGGCAAGCCCGCCCGATACGTCGTACGCAAGCAACCTGCTGGAATTTGCATTGCTATTTTCTCTTGAAAAGTATACCTTATGTCCGCCGGCTGACGAAAAGGCGTTGGAATTGTTGGCGGCGTTATACGCATACGTAAGAATACATGTCAGTCTTTGTCTGTTTGCGCGCGTGACTCTCTGACTGATTGATACGTCGGTGATTTCGGGCTTTATGTCGTATACATTGAAATCAGAGCGCAGACACGCGATTAAAAAATAGTATTTCGCGGGTCGGTTGAATTCGTTCTCGTAAAAGCTTCTGTTTATATACGGCATAGTCGGCGTGCGTTTACCCGCTGTCGGCGGGTTCATACCGTGCTCGTCGTTTCCGCCTATGTAAAACTGTTCAGCGTTTGCCATTTAAAGTCCTCCAAACATTAATGCTCCATTATATTTTCGCGACGCCGAAAATGCGAATAAACATTATTATGAACTGAAATTTTCTAACTTTCTTTTTATACAAATTCAAATTAATTCAGCTTTATAGCAAAAGCATGCGTCCGTTTCGGACGCATGCCTATAAATAATATTTGATAAGAATTTTTATACTGTCAGTCTTTCTTTTCTACTGTGCCTATCTTATTTCCGTTTTTATCATAGGCGGTATAGGTAGTGCGGTTTCCGCTCACGCTTCTGCGCGCGGCGTTTTCCAATCCGCGCATAGTTTGGTTCAGGTTATATTCCGAAACGCGGTGCTGCGTGATATCGTCGGCAATGTTGAACAGCACTCTGTTGGTATAGCCGTCGGGCAAATAAGCTCTCATCTCTCTAACGGCGTAGCAATGTCCCTCGTTGAAAGCCGCAGAAGCAGATATATTGAGCTTGGGCAGTATATTCTGTTTTTTACAAACCTGTCTGACCGATATTCTGAATGCTATTGCCGCAACGAGCGCGACAACGGCTATTATTGAAATTATCGCATAAATGCCGCCTATACTCAAATCGACGTTCAGATCTACGCCCTTTTCATCATTAATATTCTTCGCAAACGCAACCAAAGGCCATAACAATGCTAGCAACGCAAATGTCCGATACAGATATCTGTATTTCTTAGAATAAGCGGCGGTTTGCAAAATCCTTTGCATAAATGCGGGTTTTTTGTCCTCCTGCGTAAATGAATTATCCGATATGCTGTCTTTGGTCATAACGTCTTTTTCCGCAGAGAGATTTAAGTCTGCCGCATATTCCGTATAAATCTCCTCATCCGTCGCGACGTCTTGCGGAAGATATACAGGTATATTTTTTTTCTCGGGTAAGGGGTCTCCGCTGTAAATAGTGAATACTTTGTCATAATCGCCGAGAGATGCGTATTTCCCTACGATTTCGCCTATCTTCTTTTTGTTTTCAACCGCCTGATAGCGCAAACGCGTATATAAATCGGTGAGCTTGACCTTTGTTTCCTTGCTATCGATTTTTCTGTCAAACTCGTAGTCGTAAGGATAAAACACGTTTACGGAATTGATAATCCAACCGTCTAATCTCTCGGGGATATCCTCCCATTTTGCTATACGGTTGTCTATTTCGGCTATCACGATGCCTTTTGAGGTCTTGAAATATCTCAATCCCTTTGTCGAGAGCTCGTCTACGTATTCCAGAGAGTCGTAGTCCACTCCGTCATAGAGATACTTATCCGGTCCTTTATGCGGATAATAATTTCTCAGCTCATTATCCGTCAGCTCTTTCTCGAAAAATACGTATTCAAAGCAGTCGAGATACTCCGGCAGCACGACTCTTCTATGCAAGACGATAGCCCCGATATGACGAGAAGACCATAGGCTTTTATGCTCACAGAAGCTACAACAATTTTTAGGAACCTTGAAAAACTTGGTATTATCCGGCAAGTCGTTTATTACATACAAATTTTTTCCGTTACCGTCGATAATCATATCTTCGCATACGAGTTTATCGAAAGCATTGTACTCGATTTCCTTCACGCTTGACGAGATTACCAGCTGTCTTGCCGTAACCTTCTCCTGCAAAAAGCAGGCGCCGATTGCAGTCACACCGTCGGGAATAACCAATTTATCCACATTCGGCTTGCCTAAATACGCTTTAAGCACGCCGTTTTCGATGATAAAATCCATTTTGAAACCAGTCTCCTTTATAATATTATAATGCGGTCAATATTCAGCGATAATTAAACTCTTTATAAGATTAACCTCTACAATCCACTCGCGTAAATTTTCCCTCGAATTTATTCAAAATCTCGTTTATTATCTTTTATTATCTTTTTCTTTCTGCCCTTTGCGTATTATCGTATCCAATTCGATTTTATCTTTTTCGCGCTTCAAAACGGGATGCGACAAAATATAATTTTCTCTTTCCGCAAGCAGATTATGACATTTTAGATTTACAGTATCTTGCATATATTACGTAGCGGTTTTGTATTTTATTTCTCTGTCCGCTTCTCTAAAACGAAGCTCTTACACACGATTAAGTTAGTTTGGCATTTTTAATATATCATTTTGAACGACAAAAAACAAGCGTTATTCTGATGTTTGTCAAGCATTTTTCAGAAAATTTCTTAACTTTTTTAAAAATTTCTTTTCACGGGTAGTTTTAGGCTCCCAAAGACCGCCTGAGAGGTAGATTTTTAGCGGCTATTGCCATTTTTGACCGACAACAACGCATTTTCTCGGCTTTCTCTCCGCCCTGAAAGCTCTCAGGCATATTGTCGTAGTAGTCCTGCTCCTCGTCTCTCAGAGACTCTAATTGGTCTTTTAATGAGCCGATTTGCTCAGCAATCTCGTTTAACTGCTTTCTGCGCTCTTTGTTCATACCTTACCTCCGATAAAATAAAAAAATAGACTTACCAGCTAAGGTAAGTCCATTTAAGGATTTCAAAGATTATCGACTCGCCTTATCTGCGAAGTCTATTGTAGTATAACATATTCGGAATAACATATAGCTTATTTGATTAATAATTGAAGCGTATAAGGTTCAACCGAGACGCGCAATCGCGTAAGTAGGATGTTTCCTAACAATCGCATACGAAAACGCCGACTTGTGCGAAGCGAGAATGATTGTGACAACAATTTCCACAGTTGACTTTCGTTCGTAAAGTCCTTGCGGCAAGCAGAGCAATGCTAATGACAGCCGATCTATCTATGCCTATTGCAAACAGATTCCGTATCGCAAGTACGCCCTATTCTAAAATCAGCGCTTTTTTCGGGCAGAAATTAGAACATTTTCCGCAACGGATGCACTTGCTGCGGTCTATCGTGGGCGCGTTAAACCCCGTTTGAGACAACGCCCCGACCGGACAAACTCCGACTGCGGGACAGGGGTGGTTTTGCGGACAGTTATCCTTTTTGATTTGAAGTTTTTTATCCATATTATCAAATCCTCCGAGATTCACGATTATAGTTATATTCTCTGCATTAAGTCGGCAAGCGTAAATCGCTTTGCCTCTATACTCTCAAATGAATCGGTATCATTTTATTTGAAATGACTTAAACTTATTATAACAACAAAATCAATAAAAAGAAAGTAAATTAATTAAATAGACAATAGTTATAACGTAATCAATTACGCGAAATATCCATGAAAATTCATCCGTCCACATAAAACATTTTCACACGGCTTAGCCGTGACGCAATATAATTGTGTAATCAGACCTACCCGCTTGCAAAAGAAAAAGCGCACCGAATAGTGCACTTTTTAATGGTGGAGCGGTGAAAACCTAAAACGAATTTTATGTTATTACTTGTATCAAAGCATAAAATTCCCCCATTCACATAATGCCATAGAATAAATATCGAAATAACTGTCTAATTCAGCCACATTTATTTCACACGAAAAAGCCGTGCTCGACATATTTGTTTTAGATAACGTAACGCCTTTATTTACATAATTATTTAATAAAATTGCACCGTCGATTTTTTGTTCGGAAAACCGAATTGAGGGCAATCGACCATCAATTTTTAATAATTTGTGAGAATGAAAATCAAAGTCTAATCTTAAAAAATCATCACTATCATTAAACTCAATCAATAATGAGTCTGGTTCTTTATTGCAATACCTATCCGTTGATCTGTAAAAATACCAAACAATATCAATCAATTCTTCACACTCTTTTTTTGACGGAGGCGAGATTTCATTATACTCTATTCCATTCCTAATTTCTAATAGCTTATTTATAAGAAGAGATTTTATTAGATTTGTTAAAGTTAAAAAGATATTCGCCGTCACCGTCGATAGAGTAAATTTCACGACCGCGAACAGCAAGTAAAATGGGAATACATTTCAACACTTGCGGATAATCGTTTATAAGTTTATCAAAATCGCGCTCGATATTTTTCGATCCAATTAGCGAGTTGAGTATATTCAATTCGACTTTTATGTTTTCGATATTAACGTAAACTTTTTCAAAATCAACATAGTAACCATAATCGCAAATACTCGATTTGAAAGTTTTGAGCCATTCGTTAAAGTTTCTTTTCATAGGTTTGTTCTCCTTAATTATAGCAGTTGTGAGTGGACATATAAGTTAAAATAGCGGTAGTCATCTCCATTTCACTGTTAGCCGAGTTTATAAGTAATTTTAAGTCATCTTTTGTTTTTATTCCAAAATCTTGCTGACTTTCAACGCTACGGCAAACAAGTTCTTTAATAGTTTTTTCTTTGGCAAACTGCGATAGATTCGGCATTGACATTAACTTAACTATATCGAGCACAATTTTTATTTGTTCAAATTCCATACTCTCTCCTTAATTGCATATAAGCAATTCGTTTATTTTTCCGCGACTGTCGGCTTTGCTGTTAATCATACGGGTTGCCGATACACGCTTAATTTGATATGCCTTATAAAGTTCGTCAAAAAAAGAATCTTCGGGGTTGACATTTTTCGGATCGGAATTGCTTAAAACTATTTTTGCGCCGCTTGCGTTTATTTCGTCTATAAATTTTGCAAGTCGTATTTGTTCGTTATCGTCAAATGTGTCGGAGTTATATGACGTAAACGCCGATGTTTCCGAAAGGGGGCGGTACGGCGGATCGAGATAAACAAACGTGTCTTTATCTATAAACTGTCTTGAAAGTGAATAATCGCCACAAACGATTGTAACGTTTTGCAAAACTTTGTTGATATTGCGCAAGTTTTCTTCGTCGCAAATCATAGGGTTTTTATATGCACCCATAGGCACATTAAATTGCCCCTTGCGGTTGACGCGATAAAGACCGTTAAAGCAAGTTTTATTCAAAAAGATAAAATATGCCGCTTTTTCAGTCGCCGTATTTTCGCATAATTGCGTATCATTGAATTTATCACGGATTGAATAATAATAAAATTTTCTACCGTTCTCATCCATAGGACAAAAAAGCATTTGCATTTCTTGCAATTTTTCAATTAGACTATCAACATTGTTTTTTATGACTTGATATGCATTTATTAGTTCTGCATTTATATCGCTTATATATAATTGCTCAAAATCATATTTTGACAGTATATTAAAAAACAATGCGCCGCCGCCGACCATTGGCTCGCAATATTTTGTTAATATTTTTTCGCCGTCAGTAGGTAACATTTTTTCAAGTTCGTCTATAAGTTGACTTTTGCCGCCTACCCATTTAACAAACGGTTTTAATGATATAACGTGTTCTTTCTCATAGCGCACAGTACGTTTATCAATAGGCTTTTCGGCGGTACTCGGAATGATCCACATATTGCCGACCATCATAGCGCCGTCAATTCTGCGCTCACTACATAAAACCAAAACACGCCTTTGCGATATATTCCATTTTTCCGCTGCTTCTTTTGCCGATATAAAACTTAACATATTGACACCTCGAAAGTAGTGTATATATTATATTCCAAAACGCGAACAAAAGCAAGCATTTTCTTGTCAAAAAAATCAAAATGGCACTGTGGCGGGTGCTTGATAATAACAAGCGCGCCGCTACGCGGCGCGGACAAGCACCCGCCACAACGAAACAAAACCGAATAAAAAGGTAGACCGATACAGCCGCAGAAAAAGCAAGAACGGCAACGAAAAATCGGGGTTCGCGCGCAGGCTTTCCGCAAAAATTGAAAATAAAAAAGGTTGACACTTTATGTGTTCAACCTTTAACGAAAATGGTGGGCAGGGATGGATTCGAACCATCGAAGTCGCTGACGGCAGATTTACAGTCTGCTCCCTTTGGCCGCTCGGGAACCTACCCATATTTATTTTTGGAGCTGGTGAACGGAATCGAACCATCAACCTGCTGATTACAAATCAGCTGCTCTGCCTGTTGAGCTACACCAGCAAATCGTGGTGCCTCGGGGCGGACTCGAACCACCGACACAGGGATTTTCAGTCCCTTGCTCTACCACCTGAGCTACCGAGGCGTCAACCTTTGCCGCAAAAGGGCTATCGATGTATGTGGCAGTGACATTTGTCACTGCCACACATATCATTTGGCGACCCGAAGGGGGCTCGAACCCCTGACCTCCAGCGTGACAGGCTGGCGTACTAACCAACTGTACTACCGGGCCAAATAATGATTGGATTTGGTGGGCCTTCACGGACTCGAACCGCGGACCGATCGGTTATGAGCCGACTGCTCTAACCAACTGAGCTAAAGGCCCGAATCATCATCTATGAAGTTTTACGCCGCGACAACCGCAGAGACACACTATGGTCGGGGTGAAGAGATTCGAACTCCCGACCCTCTGCTCCCAAAGCAGATGCGCTACCAAGCTGCGCTACACCCCGTTACCGTTGTGTTGACGACTCAATCAATATACAATAAAAAAATACTTGTGTCAATGATTTTTTGTCTTGAATTTGAGAAATTTTTGACAGAATACGCTTTGAAATTTGCTTTTCAAACAAAACAATTCAATTTGCGCGCCGCGCCATCATTTATCCTATTGTCCGGAGGCAATATGAACTTGGATTTTAAAATTGTCGGCAACGATATTTGCATAAAACTCTCGGGCGAAATAGACGAATACTCCGCCCGTTCTCTGCGCGCCGATATTGACAAGCTGATCGAGGCGCAAGGATTTCGCACAATGACGTTCGACATGAAAAACGTCACGTTTATAGACAGCACGGGACTCGGACTGCTCCTCGGCAGATACAAAAAACTGCGCGCCAAGCATGCCGAGCTGCTGTTGAAAAACGTCCCAATGCAAGTGGATAAGGTATTTCGCACAAGCGGAATATACACTTTCGTCCCAATAGTTGAATAAGGAGTTGTTATGAACAATTTTTTTGATATGAAGATGTTATCGAGCGGAAAAAACGAGGCGTTTGCAAGAAATGCCGTGGCAACCTTTTCGCTTATATGCTCCCCCACCGTCGAGGAGATAAACGACCTGAAAACCGCGGTGAGCGAAGCTGTGACCAACGCCGTCGTACACGCCTACAAAGAGGACGGCGGCATAATCGAGCTGCTTTGCGAGGTTGACGAAAGCGATCGCAGCATAACCGTCAGCGTGACGGACTTCGGGTGCGGCATTTCAAACGTAGACGAAGCGCGCGAGCCGTTTTTCACTACCCGTCCCGAGGACGAACGAAGCGGCATGGGCTTTACCATCATCGAGACGTTTACAGATGAAATGACGGTGCGGTCAAAAACGGGCGAAGGCACGACCGTGACTATGAAAAAGGTGTTTAAATAATGTTGGAGCATGAGCAAACCCTCGAGCTGATAAAAGCGGCTCAATCGGG
>CANDBF010000025.1 GCA_947382865.1 uncultured Clostridia bacterium | reverse complement strand
CACGAGAACGCTTCCGCCCTCGCCTACGGCTCTGCCATCGTTCCACCAATCGTAAGCGGTGATATAGGTGCCGCCCACATAGTAGTTGACGTATTTGTCGTATTTTGCGAGGTTGTACAGGCTGTCCGCTTCGCTGTCGTACGGAGATACGCGATACTTATAATCGCCCGCGGACATGTCGTTGTAGGTGATATCGCTGTTGTTGACCGACAGCGCCGACGCGCGTATGACCACGTCCACCTTGAAGCTCATCAGCTCGTACGTGCAGCCCTTGTCTGAATACACGTGCACGATGACGCGGTCGTCCTTCTTATCGCTCCTGCTCTCCGTCTTCTTTATGGTGTCGGGATTCTCCGAAACCTCCGCAAACGTAGGCATTCCCTCGAAATCCACGTAGTAAGTGAAGCTGTCGCCGCTTGCGAACGTAAGACGGATGCTGTTTGCAAGACCCGCGTTTGCCAGATACGCAAATCTGTTGTAATACAGTATCTCCTCGGGCAGGCCGGTGCTCTTGTTGTTGGTTATCTCGATGTAGCGGCCGTCGTTGCGGTTTCCGAGCGCGTCCACGCCGACGTAGGTCGTCGTCTGAGTTGCATACTTGTCGGAATCCACGTAGACCTTTTCCAGCTTATCGTTGAACAGGAACTCCGCCTGCGTAATCTCGCGGTTGAGCACCGTTACGGGCAGATTGAACTCCTGTATAACAAGTCTGACGCGCATAGCCGTCTCTTGCTCGGACCACGTCCAGCTTGCCGACTTTGAAAGCATATACATCTCGTAATCCGCCGCGCTCACAAACGTCGCTCCGCTCAAACCGTTATCCGTCGCCGCGTCGACGAGCGTATAGCCGCCGTCTTTATTCCTTATTGCGCGCACGTACGCGCCGTTCGGGTCTTTTACGGCAACCGTAGCCCTCGCCATATAAGCGAGATTGCTCATATTGTTCTCGAAGAGGCTTTCAAGTCCCGACCAGTCGAAATACGCCTTGAAGCCCGTCGCCGTCACGTCGTAATCGTTGCGGGTGATGATATCCAGCACCTCGGGCAGATAGCTGAGGTCGCTGTGAACAAACCTGTCGAGCACTATCGCGCGATAATCGTAATCCGCGATATAATACGCAGTTCTGTCGACTACGTACAGAGATATCTCGTCGTACTCAACGTACTCCTCCTCTATCACGCCGCCGACTACCTTGTCGTTCAGGACCTGACCGCCGCTGTAAGAGAACTCTATGGACAGCCTGTAATTTCTGCCGAAATACTTGGAGATATTGGCGTGGAATTCCTCCTCGCTGCGGATATTTCTGTCGATATCCATAAACGAGTAGCAAACCTTTATATCCTGCGTCGTATACAGCGTTCCGCTCGCGTCGGTGTATTCCACCGTGGGCTTCGCGCCCGAGAAGAACAGATTGCCGTCCACTCCGTACGGGTCGAACACATACACGTTGCCCGCGGCAAGTCCCTTGATCGTTACGCAATCCACACTCAGTCCCACGCTGATTTCAGAGGTGAGATACTCGCTCTTTACTCTGAGCGTGACAGTCTCGCCCGCTACGCCGTCCGCCGCGGTGTACGTCTTGTCCCAAGTGAGCGCGACGGAATAGCTCTCTCCGCCTACGCGCAGGACGGACGTCCTCGGCAAGCCGCGGAAGAATCTATCCGCCGAGAGATGGAAGCTAAGGCTGCTTCCGCTGTTCTCGAAGCCGTCGATAGTGAAATCGTTGACGATAGTGAATCTGACCTGTCCCATATAATCGGCAAGCCCCGAAGCGCTTCCGCGCAGGACGTGGTAGGTCCTCTCGAAGTAGCCTCTTGCTATATCCGCGGCACTCGGCATACTCATATCGTCCCAGCGTACGGGCACTCCCGATTCCGTACTGCCGTCCGCATATCTGACCGTCGCCGTCTTTGCGTAAGCGAATGCGCCGAAGGCGTTGTAGGTGAGCTTCTGTCCGTCAAGGCTGACGGGATTTACGCTGTCGAGACCTATATCCGTGTTTGTAAAGTAAATTCTTGCGTCGAAGTACGCGCCCTCCGCGCTCGGATAGCGCATATCCGTCTCATAGAAGAAGCAATACTGTCTTACAACGTACTTGTTGCCCTCCGAATCGGTCTTCGCTTCGTTGCTGCGCGGCGACGAATAGTCCTTCCAGAATATCTTCGCGGTTATGTTGCCGCTGCCCTGCGCCGTCGAGAACTCGCCCGCCGTGGGAAGAGCCCAAGCCGTGCGCAAATCGTAATCGAAGGTAAGCAGGTCGTCTGCGTCGGTGCTCGCAATCTTCGACGCGTCTCTGACTGCCAGAGTTCCGTCCGCAAACACCGAATGCTCGCCCGTAAACGTATAGTCGGGGATATTGTAATTTACGGGAACTTCGATACCGCCTATCACGGCTTTAACCGAGCCGCTGCCGCCCGTATATCCCTTGACGGGTACGGAGCCCGTCCAGTACTGCACATACGCGATATAAGAGTCGCCTCTCTCTCCCGCCGTAAGCTCGACGTACTCGTCGTCGACCTTCTTGTGCGTGCCCTTTTCGTTTGCCGCGGCGACGGTATATTCGCCCGTCTCGGCGTTGTACACGTAGGTTATGCCGTTGTACGTGCCCTTTTCAAGGTTGACGAGTACGGCGGTACCCGCAAACGGGTCGCCCCAGTTGGGCGCGTCGCCCTCCTTGCTTGCGCGCGGCAGGAAATAGCTGTCTCTCGCGTTCGCATAATTTATCGGGTCTATGCCGTATGCGACGTTCCCGACAACGTGGGTCTGTCCGTAAACGGCGCCCGTATAGTACGACTTGTCGAATATCTTGCCCGAGGCAATCAATGCTTCCTGCTCCGCCTTGGTCATCGAATAGATATCCTTGCCGGTATCCTTGTCATAGAAGAAGTTGACGGACTTGATTGTCTGTTTCTCCACCGCAAGCTCGATGGAAATCGTCTGCGCTTCGTAAATCAGGTTGCCGTCCGCGTCGTACTTGCCCGTGGATTTGAGACCGATATCGTTGCCCTGCGCGTCCCTGACGTACGCCTTGACCTTCGCGTACACCGTACCGCCGCCGTAGATGTTTGCAATCTCGTTCTTGTACGTCGCGTCGCTGTAATACTTTGCGGTGCTCCAATCGAGGTGCATAAGATGTTCCGTTCCGCTGAACGAAACCGTTGCCGTCTGATACTCGGGCTTCGAGTTCCACAGCGGGTTGAACGTATCCTCGTGCGCGACCGTCATTCTGACCGCCGACGGCGTCATTTCCCTGACGGAAATCGGCACGTAAACCGTCTGAATACCGCTGTATCTTGTGCCTATCGTAAGCTCCGCATACAACGGATTTGCATTAGAATGCACGTAGCCGTCATAGTTCACGTCGCCCTTGCCGAGCTCGATTTGCTCGAACTTGCGGTTGCGGTAGACAAACGGCGCTTTGACCGACAGCGTATCGGAGCCGATCGTGAAGGTCCTCTTGCTCTTGGTTCCGTCAAGGTTCTTTATGTTGAGCTCGATCAGATTGCTTGTGCCGAACAGCGTCTGCTCGTTAAGCTCCGCCGCCGAATACGGGTCGAACGTGATATCGGACGTGAGCGAATCGTACTTGCAGGATACGACCTCGATCGTAAGGCTGTATGCCTGCGCTATCGTTCCCGCCGGCTTTTTCAGAGAATCGCCCTTGAAGCCGTTTTCAAAGCCGCCGTCTTCGTTATAATTGGTAAGCACCTTGAACACGTCGCCGCCTATATACGCCGTGACCGTTGCAGACGCTCCGTTGTAGTAGTTTATCCTTCCGTTTTCCGTAATTCCGGCAAGCGCCTTTTCGAGCTCCTTCAAATCCCACTCTATCTTGAAATCGGTGAAGTTGGAGCCCATTCTGCCGCTGACCTTGGTGAAATTCTTGATGTAAGAGATGAGATCGGTCGTGGTGAGGTTGAGCGGGTCTATTCTAAGAACGGTGCTATTATTGCCGTCCTTATCCGTATTGTTGATAAGATTGAGCGTCTCGCCTCCGGTGCTCGTACTTACGCTCGTAATTCTGGACACCTTGTAGTTGGCAACGGGGATAGCCAGCGTACCTTTTACGGTCGCCGAATCGCCCCATTGATAGGTGTAATCCACGTTTATGGAGGAGCTTCCGTCCTTTCCGCCGTTCCAGTCATACGCGAAGTCGCTCATATCCCACGTAAACACGCCCGCGGGGAATTGATTTCCGCTCGGAAGTCTGTACGGGTCTATGACGTAGTAATACTTGTCGGTCTCCTTGTCGTACTGCATCAGATATCCGTCTCTGTAAGACAGATTGTTGGCGGTCATTATGTTTGACGAAATATAGTAGTTGTACGACTGCTTTATCACGCCCGCCGTGTACGCCGGATGCAGGATCTCGATACCGCCGTCCGCGTTCTTCTGCGGCACTATCTTATTGCCGTTTTTATCCTTATCGGGATATTTGAGCCAAGCAACCGACGTCAGCTGTCTGCGCGTCGTAGCATATGACGTGCTCGCCTTCGACAGCACCTTTGCATATTGAATATTGCCCGTAGCGTCGGTTAGCGCCGTGCCGAAGATTCTGGTCTTGACTGCCGTCGAAGACACCGTCGTACTTCCGCCCGTATTGAACGTGAGCCTCATAAGCTCGGGCAGCTCGATATTGAACGTATCCGAGCCGGAGTTGATATCGATATTGACGTTAAACTCCTTAAACGTGGTGGACGACGTGCCGTACGTGGGTTTGTAGCCTTGTATCGAAGTCACTCGATACGCGCCCGAAACGTACACGGGTATGGTGTACATCACTTTGTTCAGAACGTAGCCGTACACATATCCCGCAAAACGCGTCGTTCCGCTCGTAGGCGGCGTGAGGTCGACAGTAGAAGCGTCCCAGACAATGTACGTTCCGCGTGCGGAGTTATATATTTCGTCGCCCGCGCTGTACTGTCCGTTGCTGTACTGCACATTTGCAAACTGCGGGAACAGAACCTGTTTGGGCCATTCCCATGCGCCCGTAGTCTCATTGTAAGTGCGCTCGGCGTAGAAGTAGCTGTCGTTCAGATAGAATTCCGCTCCGTTTCTTGAATCGCTTCCGCTGTATTTCAGCGTACCCTTTCTGGTTGCGGGGTCCGTAATGGTAATCTGCGTCGGCGGGCTGAATTTAAGCTGCGAATCCAGCTCCATAGCCGAAGCCGCGTCGTCGAAGCTGAGCATGGAGTTGGTAACCTTGCTCGAAGGATTGTTGCCGTACGGAGTCAGACGCAGGAAGAAGACATCCCATGCGCTGTCTGCAAGGCTGTCCGCATCTGCGGCGGTCGTCTGCGTAAATCTGCTCGATTTGTCCGCAGCCGCAAGATCCTTCATCAAGGAATGCTTCGAGGACGTGTTATACGTGACGCTCGTTCCCGCGCCGTTCTTCTTCGCGTTGATATAGAATTCCACGGACTGAACGCCGGGGTGCATCGTAGCTCCGCTTATATTGTATTCCGCGGCTGTGGGAGCAAGGTCGATGTATATCTGCAAATTGGGATTTATCGTGTTGTTTTCATAGCTCGCAAAAGGCAGAGGCAGTATGCCGCCGATGAGACGGTCAAGGTCCGCCATAGTCGGGCACAGAACAGATTCTATACTGTATCCCAACGCAATATTGTCGTCCCACAGGTTCTTTCCGCCGACCGCGCCGTACGTCATATCGCGCAACAGCCATTTAAGAAGCGCATACGGCATACTGCGCACATAGGGCTCGAGGAATTTGACCTTTTCCTCAGTGCTCTTGCCAGTCTTGACGTAATTGTTGTCGAAATACGTGAGCAAATCCTTCACGTTGCCGTAAGTGAGCCACTCCCATTTCTCTTCGCCGATATTGGTCGCGTTGCTGTTTTGCAGAGAATATTTGGTAATATCGAGGAAGTATTTCTGCGTAGACTGACCGTTGCTGTTCATGTCCGCCATGAAATTGAACAGCAGGCAGTCGACCATTATCATCAACTCGTTGAAGGCGTCTCTGTCAAACTCTATGCTCAGAGATATAAGTCCCGCTTTGCGGGTAAGTTTACTCATGCCGGAATAATAAGGATAATATCCCTCGTTGGTAAACATATTGACGTCAACGTTCTTGATGAGATTCTGCAAGTTCGGAGTGTACGAATAGGAGAACTTATCCGTCGTCTCCTCGGGAGTTTCGCCCGACGTGGGAGGCGCAGTCGTCTCCTCGGGATACTTGTAGATGTTGGAATCTCCGTCCGTTCCGTTCACGAGCTGGAGCGGGAAGGTGCCTTTGAGTAGCGAACCCAAATCGAGGAACTTCAACATATTCTTGACGGACGGAACCATTCCGAGGATGGTTTCGACCATGCCCGCCATAGTGACGTTTATGTCTCTGACAAATACGTTGTTACCGCCGACGATGATATTCAAATCCAAATTCTCTTTAAGACGTTTTGAATTTTGGTCTCCGTGTATATCAAGACGCAGATGGTAGCTGTCGCCTCTCTCCTCGCCGGAAATTCCGTTTGTCAGCTCGTATACCTTCTTGGTCGTGATAACCGCCTTGGCGTTGGAATTCATGACCTGCACGACGCCCGTATTTCCGGCGGTCTGGAAGGTCTGATTTCCCGAGCCTACGAGCACTTCCCAGACGTGGTTGCGAATTTCTATTTCCGCATTGAGATTGAGGTTGTCCAGCACGTTCTGCACCAGCGACATAAGTCCCGCCGTCTTGGAGAACGTAAGTCCCGCGTATCCAACCTTGACCTCTTCAATAAGTTTGGCGGTGTCTACGATACTCTCTCCTTCTTTTTCGACCGAAATCTCTATGGGAGTAATGTTGATGACCGCGCCCGTGCCCACGCTGTCAAGCTCGGCGTTGATGTTTATGGAATCTATTCCGACTCCGTCGCCGAAATTGATCGCCAGACCCGCGCTCTTTATATCGGGCAGCTCGAAGCCGAGGTCAAGTCCCATCATGTTCATGAGAGTGCCGAGCATTCCCTTGTCGAATTTGATGCCGACTCTGCCGTTTTCGATATCTATGCTGAGATAAAGGGCAGTGGTTTCGTCGGCAGCCGCGTCGCCGTCTGCCGCAGAGGACGCACTATCGTCCGCCGCCGCCATAGCGTCGCCTGCGTAAGGACTGGAACCCAGTATGCCCGCGATACCCTGGAACTTGATTTTGCCAAGTCCCAGACCGCTTGCGTCAATATAGATAGCGTCCGAATAAATATTGGATTCGTCAAAGGCGCCGCTTCCGCTCACCAAACTTCCGTTGCTCAGACGCGAAGAGCCGAGATAGTACACTTTGAGTATGGACGTATTGAGCGGAGAACCCGCGGCAATATCTATCATAAGGTCGCTGTGCAGAATTCCGCCTATGCCGTACTTGATGATGTCGTTCAGCCCTATGCTCGCTTCAAGCGTTATCTGGAGATTTATCGGGTCTTTTGCGCCGCCCAATATGAGGTTGACGTTGCCCGTCTTGTTGTATTTGTAGTAATTGCCGTAATTGGAAGAGGTTGCCGTTATATCCTCTAAAACGGCGTCTTTGTTTCTCTCGACGTACTCGCCCTTTTCGTTGCGCGCGTAAATCTTGCCGTCATAATTCTTGATTGCATTCGCGCTCGTGAACTTGGTAAACTGTCCGAACGGCTCCATACCTTCGAGCAAGTTGCCCAGAAGAGTCTTATTCAGCCAGTTTGCAAACGAATCCGCATAGCCTGTCGACGTCGTCGTCAGTCCTTGCGAGGACAGAGATATGTTCATTCCGAGCTTCAAACCGACCGTCGGCAGTTTGAGCGAATTCAGAATTGCGGAAGCGTCAACGCCGTCCGTAAGACTTCCGAGGCTGAAATTGCCAAGAGAAGTGTACGAGCTCTTGCTGCCCACCGCATTGGAAATGCTGTTGTCAATCGTCTTGGAAACGGTGGGGAAATCGAGATCGAGCGTGATAAACAGCGCATCGCTAAGACGCAGGTTCAAACTGATCTTGGTCGGCTTTCCTTCTTCCGCGCCAACGTACAGCAGCAAATCGCCGATGTCGGGGATATAATCCTTGGGGGTCGTTCCGCGCAGCTGCAATATCTTTCTGTACACGACGTTGATGAAGTCCGCGTTGAGTTGGAGCAGTATCTTGTTAGGATTGAACATAAGTATTATGTACGGGCAATCCTTCATCAAAGATTTGAGCAAATCGATTTCCTGCGCTCCCGCAGTCATAGCTTCGCCCGCCTGTTCCGCTCCGCCGAACAGTCCGCCCAGCGAATTTTTGAGCAGATTGTCAAGCAAATCGTCAAGCTCCAAGCCTTCCAGCTTCACCTTTGCGGAATTGCCGAGCAAGCCGCTTATGTCTACGTAAACGGTGTTGTCGACGAGATATATTCCAGCCAGTTTGGTCGTTGCGAAGCTCTTCACCGAGCCGTCCGCATTGTACTCGTACTTATATTTCATAAGGGACAGCGCAAGCTCAACCTTCGGCTTATCGCCGCTGAGGTCTATGGACGCAATCAAATCGAGCTTTAAGAACACGTCTCTCTGGTTGCCGAGCTCGTTGACGATGTTGAGTTGAAGCGTCGAGCCGCTTATATTGCTGTCCGGCGCGATAAGCTCCATAATCAAATCGAGCAGCTGACTCAGATCGATGGTGTTATCCTTCTCCTTTCCGCTTCCGTAAATGGAGACGTTTATGCTCATTTTCAGCTGAGCTTTGAGATTTTCCACTCGCACGTATTGGTCTAGGTCGTTCTTTCCGTCGCCGTTGGAATCGCTTCCCATCGTTTCGAGCTTATCGACGGAGAATTTCTTATTCAGTCTCACGTACAGACCGTCGATTGCGGCGGAAAGGCTGAAATCGCCGTGCTTCATATAAAGACCCGCGCCGTCTCCAGTGTGAGGCGTAAATTTGCCGTTGTTGTAATCGAACGTAGCGCCCTGCCACTTCGGATAAACGTAGGTCACAAGCGCGTAATCCTCGGTGGATACGAGCACGTATTTGCCGGAATCCGACTTGTCGGTTTCTTTGAGCTCGTAACCCGCGGGAAGCTGCTCTTCGCTGAAAGTCGCTCCGCTCCAATTTACGCCCGTAACGCCCTCGTCGAGGCGGTCGCCGCCCTCACCGTAGTGCTTGTTGTAGTTTTCGACGCTCATGTATTCGACGCTTCCGACCTTAAAGCCTACGTTGAGGTTGACCGTCGGCGCGTCTCCCGAAACGTTGAGCGTGATGCCGCTCGTGTCGCTGGTATTGGACGTGAACAGCTTGGGCAGGAACTTGGCTACGCTGTCAAGAAGCTCGCTGTCTACGCTGGAAAGATTGACGAATATTTCAGACAGAAGGTTTTCGTTGAGTCCGACCGTGATAAAGTCTCTGGCTATAAGCAGTCTGCCTATAAGCATATTGAGAATGCCCCAGATGTTCTCGGGTATCATTCCCGTGTCGGCTTCGTTATCCGCCGCAAACGAAGCAGCGGGCATAGCCTCCGCGGAAGTCGCGCCGGTGCCCAAAATCTTGTTCAGGTCGCGGTTTTCGATTGCGCCGTAGTAGAAGAAGTCGCCCCACCCTATCCTGCGTCCGATTTCCTCGGCGTCGATATACAGATTGAGCTTTCCGCCCTCTTCGACCAGCTTCTTGCCTTCGTACTTGTCGTCGGTGACCTCCACCCACAGGCGCGCCGTGGCGGGGGCGTTATGCAAGGACGAATCGTACGTCAGTTCCGCGTAGACCGCGGAGCCTTTGAGCATATTGACTATGCTCTTGCTGCCCGACGTATCCGTGAGATATCCAAGCACGTTCTGCAAATTGAGATATATCTTCAAACCTATTTCAAACGAAATCTTGCCCGTAGACGACGCGTCGTTCGCGATTGCGGCAATCATAAAGTACAGATATTCCGTAAGCGCGGGATCTCCGATAAACTCCGTCATACGGTTCGCCCAGTTGATGATGTCGTTGGCTTTGAGCGTAATATCCAAATGCAATCCGAGCTCGAGTGTTTTAAGTCCGCCGAGCATGCTGAGCACGTCGATATTGCTGATATTTGTAATCAACTGATTGAGGTCTATATCGAGCGCTTCGACATAACCGTTGAAGTCGCGTCTGAGCGTATACACCTTATCTGCGCCGCATCTGTCGGCTTCGTACATATCGGTATAGTCGTCGAATACGTAGTTGCCCGCCGCGTCCTTGATATAGTTTCCGTTCGCGTCGGTCAAGGGCTCGTCGACGGGAACGTATTCGCGTACGGTCCCCTCCGCGTCCTTTGCGGTGATTATGCGGTTCTTATATACGCTGTCCTCAGCCTTATCCGCCTCCGTCGCAAGTCTGTATTGGAGATTGCCCTCTCCAGTATATCCGACCAGCTGCTGCTTGTAGATGGGAATGTACAGGTCGTTGCTGTCCGCGACGAACATAAGTCCCGTGAAATTCCTGAATACGTCGGTGTCGCATATGTCTCTGTATTTGGAAGAATCGAATCTCGTTTCGACCTCCGCGATGGGCACGTATTCCGTCTTTTGAGTTTCCTTATTTATTCTCGACGTGTAAAGAACGCCTTCAAATTCGGAATTGTGACTGTAACGCTCGTCGAGCTTGGAGCCGAACGCGTATCTGCTTTCGGGAAGGATTTCCTTCATAACCTCTCCCGCCTGCGAGAATCTCTGCGACGGTCCTTCGTACGGAGCATAGGTCACTCCTTCGTAGCCCGCGGGCTTCGCGACGATAATTCCGTCCTCGTTCAGGATATATCCGCCCTTCTCCTTAACGCTGTACAAATTGCCCGACGCGTCCTTATATAAGCGCACGTAGTCGCTCGAATCGTAATTCTTTGCGAATTCGCCCTCCGAATCATAGTAGAAGTTCGCGTAATAGAAGATATCCTTGCTGCCCGTTTGCAGTTTTTTGATTTCATCCTCCGTGCCGAAAGCGAGCGAGGAGGAATTCTCATCGCCGTTGAGACCTTCGAGCGCGAGCTCCAATTTGAGCACGGGCACGGTTCCCGTCTTGTTGTACGCAAGAGCACCCACCGCAAGGCTGTACGGGTTGAGGTTCACCTTGACGTACGCCTTCATATTGGGCAGGATGTCGCCTATCGTCGACTCGGGGTCGATTTCTTCGAGTATGGTCCTTAGGAAGCCCGAGGTGACGTTGAGCGCAATCGCATTGGTGAAGATGTTCAGATACAGGGACGTGTCGTCGGGAGATTGTATCACCTTATCGTCCTCGGACTTGACTTCGGTATCCGCCGCCGCCATAGCGTCGCCCTGTCCCGAGCCCAGCTTATTGCTTCCGAGCATTCCGTTGAGAACCTGCTCAACGCTGTATTTCCTCAGATTTATGTAAATCTTCGCGTCTTCGCCCAGCAACCATGTCAAATCCACGTACAGTCCCGCGTCGCCCGTAATCGCGTCGTGGTCGTAATAGATTCCCACAAGGTGGGTCATGGAGCCGTCCGTCAAATCTCCGTCATAGCTGCTCGCGTTGGACACGTATCCGCCGCCGTCTATGCGCTTATCCTGATTTTGCTTCCACATATCGATTGCGACGTCGAGGTCGTGCACGTACAGCTTGAACGGGCTGACCTTGAGCATGAAGCTGATATTTAAGCGCAGCGAGAAGTACAGTCTGAACACGTCGCCCTCCTGCACCTGCAATACTGCCTTCATGCTGCCGAATATGCCTCCCAGCACGTCGGCGAGAGCCTCGTTCACTCCGTTATGCTGGCTGTCCAGTTCGGAATTCGCCCAGACCGTTATCGACGAAAGCAGTCTCGCCTTCTCCTCGTCCGACACGTTGCCGTCGTTGAGAGTCGCGTTGATTCTATCGAGCTCTGCATCCGTCATAGCAACTTCTTCGCCCTGCTGAATCTTGTACGCTATTCCGCGCAGGTCTTCTATCGTTGCGTCGCGTCCGTTTACGGACTTGAATATTGCGTTATACTCATCGTAGCTCATATAGATTCTGCCCGCGCTTACGATGAGACTGCCGCGCAAATCGAGCGCCAGCGAGAATATCTCGTTGATGGATACGTAATTCTTATACGGATAGTCCTCGTGGTTTCCGTCGTTGAAATTCGGCTTGGAAAGCTCGCTCTCCTGCGGGATGCGGATATAGAACTCGTCCGGACTGTATTTGCCGATTTCGCTCTTGGGGATAATCTGCTTTCTGTCCGTTCTGTATACGTACTTCCTGTAAATATAGCTGCGCTGCAACTTTTCAAAGGAAGATCCCGTAAAGACGTAATAGTTGTCAGCCCCGTTTGCAATTTCGGCAAGATAATCGGGGAAGCCCGCGCCCGTGGTCTCGTCGACGGTTATAGGCTTATACTCGTCGCCGACCTTTGTCCACAGGTGATCCCTGTCGATTGCGACGTACTCGTTCAGATACTCGAAATAGCGGGGATTTGCGAGATACTTTTTGGGCGAGAACGTTCTGCTTGCCTCGTCGTAATAATCGTCTTTCCAAGAATCTAATCCGTCGGAATCCTTATCCTCGCTGGAATAGATGACCTCTTCTACCTCGCGGTAGCGCACGCCGTCGGGGATGCTGTCTATGCCGTACTTCTCGGCTTCGCTTCCCAGAACGTAATCAAACGGGGATACGTCGAAAACGGGAGCGTTTATCGCAAGTCCGATTTCGTAATTCCACAGATAAATCTGCAAACTTATAAACGCGTTGCGCGCGGCAAGTTTCTTGACCACATACAGTTCGTCCGTCTTATCGGTATAATACTGTCCCTCCGCAATCTCTACGTACTTATATCCGTCGACAGTAACGGTATTGCCGCTTTCCGTTCTGTTGCCCTCGGGCAGTTCGGTCACAAACGCATACAGCTTGGGCAGCACAACGCCGTAAGCGGTTTCAACCGCGCTATCTGTCTCGCAGTGTCTGAGTTGTTGCGGAGTCGCCCCCTTGTATGGTACGAAAATGTCCGTAAGGTCGTCGGTAATCACGTCCTTGAGTCTTAAATAAACTTCGACCGCGCTTATATCGTAGTACGCCTTATTTCCATTTACGACCTCGGCGTCGTAAGCGGCTTTTTCAACGACGCTGAGCTCGTTTATGAGCGTATACGCGCCGCCCGCCGTCTTATAATACATGCCCTTATCGGTCGCATTCTTTCCGGTGTACGTCGTAATTTGGAATCTGAACGGCGAAGCCGTCAGAGTATCCTTAACTTCGTTTCTGACGCTCTTGATTTCCTCGTCGGTCTTTCCGCCGTCGATTGCCTGCGTAATCTTATTCAGCTCTTCGTCCGCCTTGACGTATGTCTGCTGAGAAGCGTCGAAGTATATCGTCAGATTGGGCTTGTTGGCAAACTCGTTGGCGTCGAACTGAATGGGATTTTCTTCCATAAGCAGACCGAGCAGCGTATTGATGTAATCCGCCTTTACAAGCAACGAAACGTATCTGGACGTTATGTTAAATCCGTAAACCAAGGTTCTGATAGGTGCGAGAATGCTGTCGTCCTTGAGAAGCGGGAACGAAATTCCGCCTTCGTCGGCGCTCTCCTCTCCCGCCGCGGCAAGAGCCTCGGACTTGCCTATATCGAACATCGTCTCAAACACTTCGCGCACGGTTCCGCTGTCCACCGAAATGCTGGGCAGATTGAAATAGCTCAGGTCGAGATAAATGCCTCCGCCTATACGCTTAAACTTACCGTCCTTGTTGGGATAGCAGTAGCTCGCGTCATAGGAATATCTGTTGCCTTCAAGAGCCTTCAATTCCTCCTCGGTCAGTTTATCCCTGTCAATCGAAATATATTTGCCGTCCGCGTCGCGGGTATAGGCGCCGAACTTGGTGTTGAAATAGTGGTCGTATCTGTCCTCGGGATGCACGTAATTGTCGCTATCGTGATCGAGCTCGCCTTTCTCCTCGTCAAGCAAAGCGAACGTTCCGCTCAGCATATAGAGCCCGAGCAGGTCGTGGAAGTCGGCGTCGTTGCCGCCCTTGGTCTGAATAACCACCGTGAGGTTAAGGAAGCTGACTATCTCGGAAAGCAGCGTAGGCACGTCGATATTGCCCATGCCGCCCTGAATGAGCTTCATCAGCAGCTCAACGGTATCCGCCACATTTATATCTTCATAGAATATATCCTCGTCAGAGGCGTCGGCGAGTTTGAGTCTGAGATAGTTTACGAGCGCGATAATCTGAATATCGCCGTTGATGGCAAGACGAATCTGACGGTTTACGTCGCCGCCGTCGTCCGCCTTGGATACGATTTTAATCAGGTCGTCCGAAACAAGAGAGGGCAGAAGCGCGGTTAAAATTGCGCTCAAATCTATGTTATTATCCTCTCCCGTCTTGAAGCTCGTAGTGAGGTCGATATATTCCTCTATCGTGATGCGGTCGAGGTCGGCCCAGTCGTTGTACTCAGACATTTCCTCGCCGCTCAGAGAATAGCTTCTGGAATTTGCGAACTCCACGTTGAGATTGCGTATCGCAAGAGTAAGTCCGAGGTCCATATCGTACTTGCCGCCGTCTCCGACGTAGCTGCTGTTCGCAACCGCACCCGGCTTGAACTCGTAGATGATATCGCCCGCGTGAGGCATATATTTCAAGCCCTTCGCTTCCGCGCCGCCGGAGGAGTTGTTGTCCACCATCTCCGTAAGCACAAACTGATTGCTTTCATAGGTGAGCTGATATTTGACGTAGTGCGTAAGCGTTTTGTCGTCATCGGGCTTTGCCACGCGCATATACGACTTGTCTTCGCTCATTATGTAGTATCCCTTTTGAGTGGACACCGTGATTCCGTCTGCCGCCGTCGATCCCATCGGTCTGAACACGAAATACTTCGTAGAATCGTTAGGGTCTTCCAGCTTCGATACGACAGCCTGCTCTTCGGGAGTCATATCTTTCAAGCTCGCGGCGGGGTCGACAATAGTCGCGATCTTGTCGTATCTTCCGCCCTTAAGTCCGAGACCGACCGACGCTTCGAGGCTTATCGCCTCGGAGGTGTCGAGCTTGAGTTGCAAATGTCCGTTTATTTCGTCATAGAACAGCGTCTTGATATCGAAGCCCAGCAAATCCTCGGGAATATAATCCAACACGGTGCGGAACAGCTTGTTGCCCAGAGCTACCGTAAGCAAATCCTTGTTGAAAAGGAGTGCCAAAGCAAGGTCGTTATTGCTGAAATCCGCATCGCCGTTTGCACCGGCAGTGCCTTCCGCCGCCGAGAACGCGTCGCCCGTGGATGAGGACTTGTCTCCCGCTCCCGCAACGAACAAATCGCTCAAAGCGCCGTCAAGGAATCCGTTCAGATAATCGCCGAAATGGAAATCTGTTATTCTCATCTTGGGTATGTCGAATGCCTCTGACATATCCATATAAATACTGCTGTTGATATAGTACAGACCGAGCCACTTCATATCGTAGCCGGCTTCCGTGACGGAAATCAACTCTAACTTCAACTCGGAATTGGTGATATTGTACATATCCAGCATCAGCGACACGTCTATTCTGAAATGAGCGGAGGAATAGCCCTTGGACGTGGAGGGAATATCAATCTTTATACCCGTCAAATCGCCGAGTATTTCCTTGATGATGCGACCGATATCGATACTGCCCTCGGTTATGCCCAATTCGAGCTCGAGCGAGAAGCCGACCGAAATAATCGTATCGTAGAAGGGATTGAGCGGAACCTTTGCGGTCAGCGCCTTTTCCTCGTCCGTCAATTCTCTGGAATACTTTTTGGTTTCGCCGTCGATTACAACGCTGTGCGCCTTTTCGTCTAGGATATAATCGGGCACAAGCTCTATTCCCGAGCTGAAATCAATAGCCAGACGACCGAGCTTGAGACCCATGCTCAGACAGCCCGTCGTGATGTCCGCGCCTATTTTGAATTCATCGAGAGCCGCATAATGATACACGGTGCGATAATAATCGCCGCCGGGGGTCTTTACATAGCCGTACAGCCTCGTCTGCAATGCCGTGACTTTCTGATATTCGCCGTTATATCTCACATAACGGAAATCCGAAGCGGCATTGTCGTTGACGAAAATGTCCTTTGAAACGTCGATTTTCACATATTTGCCGTCAATCTCTGCGTATAAATCGTAAGCGCGCAGACTTACGGGAATGCCGTTTTCAAGCAACGCGTAGTAATTCGCGCTCTTTTCAACAGTCTTACCTTCCGTCTTGCGGGTTATAAGCCAATAGTTGTTCGTATCGAATACGTATGTCTTGTCGGGGACATATGAGCCGATAACGTTATACTTCTTATTGTCCGTCTCGTCCTTGGAGTACAGCGTGGTATAATCCGCTTGATAGTAACGTATTTCGCCGTTCACTTCTGCAACGTAATACTCGTCGAGCGCGACGGTCCTGTATTCGTTTTCGTTCGTATAGAGATTATATCTCTCGTCGTAATACTCTCCGCCCAATTCCCACTTGGCTCTTTCCACGGGGTCGGTTATAGAGCTTACTTCCTTATATACGGTTTCGCCGTGCGTTACGCCGAGCGAAATTTGCATTATGTCGAATATATCTTCGATAGAGCCGAGATCGGGAAGAATTGTGCCGAGCACGAACGCTATGAGCGAGCGGGTAAGCTGAATCTGGAACGCCGTATCCGAATACGCAAGCGCCAAAACTGCATTTCTGATTACGTCTGCTCTTTCCTTATCCAGTTCGCTGTCCGAACCCGCGGCAAGAGCCTCCTTGCCCTGTTCGCCGTTTCCGCCGCCGATTATTCCTCCGATTTTATCTAAGGCGTCCTTTGCGACGTCGATGAAATCGTCTATGCGCGCATAGCTCTCAGCCGACGATATAATCTGAGTAGCGTCGATAAACAGGTCGCCGTCTCTGAGATAGATGCCGCCGAGCACCTTCAAATCGCCCAGCTGACCCTCGGGAGCGGAATATCTCACAAACTCTCCCTCTGCATTCACTTCAACGAATTCTATTGCAATCTGCAATTTGTCGAGGTCGCTGTTGGCAATGAATTTGTCAAACGATTCGCCCGAGAGAATGCCTCTCAAATCAAGTGCCGCAAGGTCTACGTTAAGTCCGATATTTATGCCGACGCCGCCGTTGAACACGGATTGCGCCTTCAACTCTATTATCATATCGGCAAACAGATTGCTGACCAGTCCGCCAAGATTGTAGGTCTCGATGCTGTTGCTGTTGAAGTAGACAAGTCCGCTTACGTTCAGATAAACGTTTTGATTGTTGTATTCGGGCGCGCCTTCCTTGGAGTAGAGCTTCACTTCGGCAAGCGCAACGTTGTCGCCGTCCTTGTCCGTTACGGGAGTCGCGACCTCTTTGAACTTGGGCAGACCCTTCGTGTCCCCGTCGTAATCGTTTATATTGACGTATATATCGTTCGCCTCGTCGTAAACGAAGAGTCCCGTCGTATCGGGAACGTACGTAAGCACGTTTGCGACTCCTTGCAGAACGTTCATGTATTTACGGCTGTATCTGGGTGTTTTCTTGTCCAGCTTTTCGATTTCGCCATTGTTGATAAGACGGTACGAGCCCGCCACAAACAGGTAGTCGCCGCTGACGTAATTGCCCTCGCCGTCCTTTGCGGTTTCCTCAAAGCCGTAGTACAGCGTGCCCTCGGCGACGTTTTCCGTATTTACGGCGTTGTAGCTATCGCCGTAGAAGCCGTTGACTATTGAGAGAATATTTTCGATATACTCCGCTATGCTTATAAATCCCCATTTCTCGTCTTCGCCGAGCAATCCGCTGTAATCCTCGGTGCTCACCATATCGAAGCGCGCGTTCAGACCGAGCAAAATATCGAAATTGAAATGCTTGCTCGTATCCGACGGGTCGGGCATATTGGCGAGAGAGGCAATAAATTCGAGCGTGAGCATCTCCTGTCCGTAACCGTCTATCAAATTGCTGGGTTTCAAGAACAAACCCGACTTATCGTCCAGCTCGGAATAGATATTGTCGAAATCGATGCCGAGCATCTCCTTGAATATGCTTCCGACCATATTGTTCTTAAAGAACACGTTTAGAGCGTCTATTCTGTTTAGTACGGGGTTGCCCTCCCAAGGAGTTCCGCTGAGCACGATTTGCTTGACGATAAGATTGAGCAATTTGACGAAATCAATCTTATTCTCGCCGTCGCCCTTATCGTCGCCTTCCGCCGCCGCCATCGCCTCGCCCTTTGTCGAGCCGCCGAGGTTGACGTTGAGCACGTCCAGCAAATCAAACAGATCGAGTTGTATCTTCGGTCCGTTTATGCGGGAAGCGTCGAGATATATTATCCCCTTGACGAGGTACAGATAAATCTTGGACGCGCTGTTCTGCCCGTCTTCATAAGTGAAGTCGAAGCAAATGGACGCTTCCAGAGATTTGAGTATGCTGTTCAAATCGAAGTTCAGATTGTTGAAATCGATATTGTTCAGGTCGAGACCGAGCGCCTTGGTATCCAGACGTAGCTTGAGATTTATCAGCAATCCGTCGTCCATAGCATCGTCGAGAAGAAGCTGTAAGCCTATATGCGCAAGGAATTCCCTGAGCGAAGTCGGCTTCGGCTTGCCGTCGATGATGTCTTTGATGATTTCATAATCGAATTTTCCGCCTTCCGTAGAAAGAAGAATCAGCGGCAGCAGAGTATCCAAGACTTTCTCGTCTTTAAGCAGCTGGTCGAAGATGTAATCGAGCACCGTATCCAGTCCGAAGCCCTCGCGCACGAAGTGACCGTTCGGATCCTGTACAAACCTGCCGTCCGACTGCTGACGGGAATATCTCTGAGACGGATTGTATTTTTTGAGCTCGCGCTCGTCCGCGATATACGTATAGGTCGCGCCCGTGCTGTAATCGACGAGCAGGTCGAGGTCGACCTCTATTATGCTCATATCGCCGCGCCTTGTGAAATGGTCGTTCGCGCCGTACAGCGTCTTGCCCGCATGATCGGGATTCAACGCGTCGTATTCCTCATAGCGCGAGGGAGCTCCCTCCGTGCCCTCTATATACACATATTGCTTATCTGCGGTTTCGCCCGCTTTAAGCTCGTAATAATCCTTTCTGCTTATCGCTTCCTCAATCGTCCTTTCTATTCTCGCATAAGCGTCGCCGTTCACGCCCGTTTCCACGTCGAGGTCGCCGAGCTTAACGCCGACTGCAAGCAAGGTGCTGTCAACGTTGATGTCGATGGCGATGGGGTCGAGGCTGAAATCGAGGCTCAGCGAAAGTCCGAGGTCGAAGCCCTCTATAATCGTGTCGATATCGTAGCCGAAATCAAGCGTAAACAGATCGACCTCGTCGAAGGTTTCGTCTATTCCGCCGACCTTGGCATAGTTACCCGTCCCGCGCTTCACGTAAACTCCCGATTTCTCCATAATTTCGGGGAGCTTCGTTCTGTCCTCGATAGGTATGCCTGTCACGCGGGTTTCTATATATTCCTTGACGTACGCGCCGTTTTCCGACTCTACGAACTGCTTGTCTGCGTTAAGGCTGTAACGCTCGACGTAATATCCCTCGAACGCGTCCGCGACGAATTCCTCGCCCTCTTCGACCTCGGGATTTATCACGGTGTATACGGACTTGTCGCCCGCAAGAGCCGCGATAATTCCGATAAGAACGTTTTGTGTCACAAGCGCGCCCAGTCTCTTATCGGCAATATTGAGCATAATCTGCATCTGCTCTTCGGCGGACAGCTCGGCAGGGTCGCCTTCGCCCGCGGCAAGCGCCTCTCCCGCCGTATTGTCATTAACCTTGCCCAGCAAGCCGGATACGAGCTCGCATATCTTCTTTGCGATACCCGTATCCTCGACGTAGAACGCCTCCTCGGCAAAACTTCCGAAATCGAGATACACGGACGCTCCGTCAACGTAAATAGCCAGAATATTCTCGTTTTCGAGTACGTTTGCAAGCTCGATGATAATCTTGGTGTCGTTGGCGTTGTTCAGCGTAATATTTGCGCCGAGCGTAAGCGCAAGATTGTAGGTCATATCGCGGTCGAACTTTATGCCGAACGCAATACCCGAGTTTTTGATGAACAAATCGACGTATTTCTCGATCCTGATTTCCTCTTTCTGTTCCTTGATTTCGAGGTCGAGATCGAGCTTCGCGCTCACCGTGATATTGTCGAGGTTGTACATGCTCGTATAAATGCCGCTCTCGAAGCCGTCGGGAAGCACGGAATCGTCCGTGCCTATGCCGAAGCTCAGACCCGAGATGTCGAGACCAAGATATACAGGGTCTATTTTGAGCTGCAAAGCAAGCGCATACTTCCATGCAAAGCTCAGATAGCTGTCCGTGGGATTGAGTTTCAGGAAATCCTCGGGCGCGATATTCGTCTTTGCAAGCATATTGACGAGCGCAACTACGAGAGCCTCGGCAAAGTTGACCTTCACTCCGACCTTATCGACCGTAATGCCGCCTATAAAGCTGCTCAGATTGCCGAGCACGGAAGAGATGACTCCGCCCGACTGCTCCGCGCCGGTTACGGCTTCGTCGTCTTTATTGATATTATTATCATTATTATCGTCTTTGGTTTTATTAAACGACGCGAGCAAATCCGCAACGTTGATATTCGCCACCGCGATATGGAAGTCGTCCTTCAAATCCAGATACAGCGTTCCCGCCGCAAATCCGAGATAATCGCCTGTGTACACCAGTCTTACCGCAAGCAGGGTCGCGTCGGCGCGCTGCTCGGGAGTCATATCGTCCACATCCGTGATCGACTGCTTGTAAAGCTCGATTGCGATATCCGAATGCGACAGTATGTATTCGAGGTTAAACAGGGACGCCGATACGTAAAGCGTATCTTTCGCAAAGTCCTCGGCGTTGTCCTCAGTCACGGTGACTTTGACGTAATTCTCGCCCGTTTTGAGATACGCGACGCCCCTATGGTTCTTCGCCGTCAGCTCTGCGACCGCGAGTCCGTTGGGAATGTACTGCTTGATATAGAGCGTGCCTTCAAAGTCCTTTATATTCTTCCTTTCGTCCTCGGTAAGCGGATAATATTTGGTGCCGTCCTTTCTGTAAATTTCGTCGTATTTGGCAAGTACGTCATCCTTTGCTATTTCGACAAACACCGCGTTCTGAATAAAGTCTATGGGAGTGCTGTTGTCGAGTCTGATATTGAGCGCTACGCGGAAACCGATATTGGAGCCCGCGGGCACAGGCACGCTGTAAGAGAGCACCAAATCGTTGAGGAAAGAGCTCACCGCGCTGGAATCGTCCGCGATAAATGCGGACAGCCACTGACCGACCGTCCAATCGTGACTGCCTGCATCTGCGCCTATTCTGAACGTGCCTTTAAGCTCGGCAAATATGGACGGGATTACGATATCTCCGTACTCGTTGAACAGCGGAACGTTGATTTCAAAGCCTACGTCATCCTTGCCCACGTACTCCGCAATAGGTATTTGCGAAGCGTTTCCGGTTGCCTTATCCGTATAATCTACGAGTATGTTTCCAAGCGAGTCGCCGCCGATTTTTATGCCCAAATCGCGCGCGTAAATCTCGGTTGTGATATTTTCTTCATTGTTGGAGCCCTTGATTTCCGCCTTTATGCTGAACTGCTTTCCGTCTCTGCTTTCGAGGTTGTCCCACGCGACGTTAATCCACGCCGTCATGTCCGTAACGTCGATACCCGTAAGCTCGAACAGCATTTCAACGAGACCCTTTGCGACCTCTATGGTGAAATCCTGCGACGTAAGCGTCGCTATAAGAGTGAGCGCGAGCGCTCTTCTCTCGGCATAGCCGAGCTCGTCGTTCACAGCCGCCGCCATCGCCTCGGAGCCGCTCATAGAGGCGCCGTTTATGACGATAGTGGAATCCTTGGCTATCATTTTGAGAATGAGGTCGTACAAATCGATATGAGTCTCGAACCTGTTAAAGCCGAAGTTGCTCGCGTCGACGTACAGCACGCCGGGCAGATAATACAGACCTAGCAAAACCTGTTCCTCTCCGCCGAATTTGCTGCCCGTCAGCTGTATCATAAGCTCCGACCTGTCGTTTTTCGTGCTGATATTCTGATTTTTGCCCATCAGATAATCCAAAATAGAGGTCAGATCGAGGCGCGCGCCGACTTTGAGCTTGTACGCAAAGTCTCCCTTTTGGAGGAACGCCACCGTAAACGTGCTGGAATTGGCCTCTCTCCACTCCCCGTCGGCGTCCTGATAATACAGCAGACCCGCATAGTTGGACGGAACGGGCTCTTCCTCTATGGATTGATATACATACATATATTCTCCCGCATTATCGGGATTTTCGACCTTTTTGAGCCAGTGCGTGCCCACGCTTCCGAACACTAAATCCGTTTCGCCCTCGCAAACGGAGAGGTCGACTCCGAGAGTAACGTCGAGAGACAGATAGGGATATTTGAGAATTTCGACGTAAGCCGTAGACGGAGCGGACGAATACTCGTCCAGATAACGGGTATTGGTATCCGACATACCCGCCTGCAAGCCCGTGACGCCTATATCGAAATTGAAATTCTCGCCGATGCCGAAATTCACTCCGAGGCGCAAATCGGTAAGATTAAGACCGTCGGCAAGAGTAATGTTTATGCCGCCCTTCGCGCTCGCGTCGGAGAAATCGAAGGTAACGCCCTTGATATCGAGCATATCGAGGACTTTATTCAGGATATCCGTTGCAAACGTCACGGATATCGAATTTTTCATCATAGAGAAGCCGTCTATCATACCCGCGAGCAGCACGATGATATTGTCCGCGCTTATCTGGGTATCGCCCTCGGCTTCGTCGCCGTCGCCCGCGCCCTGCGCTTCGTCGTTACCGCCGCCGATATCCACGCCGAGCATATCCATAAGCTCGCCGAGGTTTATCGCAATTCTCTCGGCATTCACGCAGAGCAGATTAGCGTCTAAGTAAATAAATCCGTCCTGCAAATAAATAGAGAGAACATCGCCTCCGTCGCTGTTTTTGACAAGACGTATCATCGCCGTGGAATTGAGTATGGCGGACATAGACAGACCGCCCGACAGATCGAGGTCTAGGCAAATCTGCGCCGACAGACCTCCCTTTATGGAATCCAGCTCGAACAGCACGTCGAGCATCAGTCCTTTCAGACTGTCGTTGAATTCTATCTGGTCGAGATTGATTTTGAGCTGCGCCAGCGTGCCGCGCAGAGCCTCTATATCGATGGCAACGTCCGTGGATACGTTGATGTGCAGAATATCCGTGTTCAGCGCGCCGTCTTGGAACAGAGTGAGATATTCGGAGTCGTCGATACTGTTGAACAGCGCATTGAAGCCCTCGGGATCCACGACGGAGCCGAACGTGATATCGCCCTTTATCTGCAAATCCACAAGCGTGTCGTCCTTGCTTACGCCGAGGCTGGCGTTTACGGCAAGCGATTTTTCTCTTGCGAAGCCGAGATTTTTATAGATAAGATTCGCGTCTACAATCGGCACCGTGCCGCCCGCAAGATTTCCGTCGGGAGCAAACACAAGACCGAGAATATAGTCGAGGATATCCTGAGTCAGCTGTACGGAAACGGTGTTGATATTGAAAATATCGCCGTTCATCGCAACGTCGACGTTGTCGAGAATTGCGTTTATAAGGCTCATCGTGTCGTAAATGTCGTTTCCGTCGTCCGACACCATTCCCGAATGCTGTTTGATTATAGTTCCGTCGGAAGCAAGCTCGGCATACTGCGCCTTGGCAGAGCCGTTGAGCCCGTTTATGGCGTTTATAATGGTGTCGAGCAGTTTATCGAAGAGCTCGTCCAGCATTTCGTGCAAATTTATATCCGTGAGCTTGAGCTTGGTATTGTCGTCGCCGAAAATCCCGCTCGCGTCGATATACACCGCGTTCGCGTTGCCTTCGTAATACGCGCCTAGGCGCACCTTGTTGTTATCGCCTCTGAGCTCGACGGCTATCTTGGTTTCGGAAGGAGTCTTTGTGTTAATATCCGCGCGTATATTGACAATAATTTGATTTCTCTGCTGTCCGAACTGGATTTCCTTCCCGAACAATGCGGAAAGGCTGTTGTACATATTTTCACCCAGACCGTTTTTCAGAATATTAGAAAACAGAGTGCCGAATGAACCGATAATATCGTCTATGGTGACGGTCTTCTTGTTGATGTCAAGCGTAAGCGTCAGATTGCCCTCGAAGGACAGGATAGAATAAGTCTCCGTCTTTTCGTCGATAAAATCGTAGAAACTCTGCTCCGACTTATCGTTATATTTGCGATTTTTGAGAGTCTGAACCAAATCCAGCTTGGGCGTTCCCACGAATTCCGCGGTCGTATAGCCCAGAGCAAGCCCGAATTCGCTCTTGAATTCGCCGTACTTATTCAGCACCTCTTCGGA
>CANDBF010000024.1 GCA_947382865.1 uncultured Clostridia bacterium | reverse complement strand
GAGCTCTATGCTTGTATATGCGAGCGCCGACTGTCTCCCCCGCGAGCGACGGAACATTAAATAGTGTACGTTCCTAATTCGAGTGGTGGGAGCCGCAGGGAAAGAGGGGGCTATTCTTTTTAGAGTACCCGCCGTTTACTCTTGCAGATTTCGACACCACCCAGTTTGATAAGGTGGAGCACGACGAGCACTTCTAATTCATTATCACGTTGCTTACTACGTCCACCGAAAGCCCTGCGGATTTGATGTATTCCAATATCCTCGGCAGGGCGGCGACGGTGCAGTCGGTGGGGTGCATAAGTATGAGGTCGCCCGATTTTATGTCGCGAATAGCACGCTCGTAGATTACGTCCGCGTCGTGGTCGCGCCAGTCTATCGTATCGCGCGTCCACATTATCACCTTATAGTCGAGCTCTTCGCACGCGCCGAACATCGCCTCGCCTATACTTCCGCTGGGAGGCGCGAACAGCTTGCAGTTTTTGTAGTCGGGCAGGTCGGAGAGCGCGCTTTCGATTATCTTTTCGGTTATAACTATTTCATCCTTATTCTGCTTTGAATTCAGCACGGCGTGGTCGCGGTGCATATACCCGTGATTTCCTATCTCGAAGCCGCCCGAAGCTAGTTTGAGCAGGGTGTTGGGGTGCTTCGCCGCCCAACTGCCGCCTACGAAAAACGTGGAGCGGAAGCCGTATTCGTCGAGCTTCGCGGCAATCGCTTCTACGTTCTCGGCGTTTTCGTATACGTTGAACATAAGCGACACCTTTCCCGCGTCCTTATTGCCTTCGTATATCGCGTTGTTGACCGCCTTTACAGGTTCTTCGACGGGCATAGCGGCGGCAAAAACAATGCCGAACGTTGTGATAAGAACTGCCACTATGACAAAATTTGCCCAAAATGCGCGGAATCGTCTCTCTTTCATACTACAAAATATGTTTTCACTTTGCAAACTATGTGTTACAATAATGCTATGCAAAAACTGATTGAATTTGAAAACGGATTGAGACTTGCTCTTGTGCGCAATACCGCGGTGCGCTCGGTGGCAATCGGGGTTTTCGTCGGCGCGGGCGTAGTGACGGAAACGGTGGATATTTCGGGAATTTCGCACTTTATAGAGCATATGGTTTTTAAGGGAACAAAAAATCGAAGCAGCTTCGATATAGTAAACGAAATCGACAGTATCGGCGCGCAGATAAACGCGTACACGTCTAAAAGCTATACCTGCTTTTATACGGTTTCGCTGGATACGAACGCCGACAGGTGCGCGGACGTGCTCAGCGATATTTATTTCAATCCCACCTTCGACGACGGCGAGCTGGAACGCGAGAGGAGAGTAGTTATCGAGGAAATCAACGAGAGCGAGGACACTCCCGACGACGTGTGTATGGAGCGATTGCTCACCTGCTTCTTTAAGGGGCATACCCTTGAAAAGCCTATTCTGGGAAGTAAAAAGACGCTAAATTCGATGACGGGCGAAACGCTGAAAGCCTATCATAAAAAGTATTACGTACCTGAGAATACCGTCGTTTCGATAGCGGGAAACATAACGGAAGAGGACGCGGTGAAGCTGGTTGAAAAGCACTTCGCAAGCAAGTGCGACGCCGCCGCTCATAAAAATAAGCCTCCCGTCGCCGCAGCCTCGCACAGCAGCGGATTTACCAAGAAGATAAAGCATATAGAGCAGGCGCATGTTGCGTTTGCGTTTCCGTCCTTTGCTTACGACGCTCCCGAGGGGGTTGCGGTTCAGCTTATGAGCGTGATTTTCAGCATGGAAATGTCGTCTCGCCTTTTTCAGAGCGTGCGCGAAAGGCTTGGGCTTTGTTATACGATTATGGGATATCCGTCTACGTATGAAAATAACGGAGTTTTTATTATTTATACCTCCACCAATCCGGAGAGCTTGGAAAAAGCCGTGCTTGCCATACGGGGAGAAATCGATTTGCTTTTGGAGAAGGGTGTAACCGCGGAGGAGCTTGACAAGGGCAAGGAACAGCTGAAAACCTCTCTCGTACTAGGGCAGGAAAGCACCTCTTCGATGATGAGAACGTTCGGCACGCACGCGATACAGACGGGAAAGCTGTATGATTTCGACGCGCGTATAGCAGCGATTGACGGCACCTCGTCAGAACAGGTTCTGAGCGCGGCGAAACGTGTTTTCGACTTTGACAGAGTATGCGGAAGTCTTGTCGCTCCTGCGGATGTCACAAACGTTGTAAAACTGATGAAACACGTAAAATAGAGTTTTATATCTATTAATTTCACATATAAACTGTTGATTATGTCAAAAACGCCCGCAATTTGCGGACGTTTTTTATGGCTTTCGGCTCTTTGCGCGTGCGATAATCGTGCGATAATATTGTTAAATTTTGAAGCGCAATCCGCTTGAAATATGTTATAGCCTATGATATAATTCTAAATAATAATACATAAGTATATTCGGAAGGTAAGGTTTTGACAAATACAAGACAGGCAAGAGCTCACAGAGGCGGAAGAATTGCGGTAGGCGTTTTGCTTATCGTTATTTCCTTGTTCAGCTTTTTATCGACAGTCGGAGCGTTCGGCTTTGTGGGAAAGGCGGTCTATGGCTTTTGGGTCGGATTTTTCGGGCTTGCCGCATATGCGTATACGCTCGGCGGCGTAATCATAGGTATCGCCGTCACTTTCGGAATAAGACCGAGGATGCGCTTTGTCCGCGCTCTGATGTACTTCGGACTTTTGTTCTTCGCAATACTCGCATTGCACGTCTACACTTCGAGCGGTTACGTGCTCGGAAGCGGCTACGGCGATTATCTTCACGCCTGTTATCAGAATACCAACACGGCGGGCGGTATGCTGTTCGGACTTGTCGCATTCCCGATTATGAAAGCGATAACCTCGGTCGGCGCGCTGGTCATTGCGTGCGTCGCCTTTTTTATACTCGCGCTAATCGCGATTTTCCCGTCCATACGCAAGAACGTTACTTATACGGCTCCCTCGCAGAAGGAGCGCCGCGCGCCGCGAAAAGCCGCGAGGCGCGAGCGTAATTCCGAAAGCTCGGACGGCGGACGTAACGACCGTAGAAGCGCTCATCCTATCGAGGCTACCGCTTCTCCCGTGATAACCGATTTATCCCAAGCCCGGCAGGGCGGACTGTACGTTGTCGACGTGGACGGCGACCCGATGCCGCAAAAGCGCGGCAAAAAAGCGAAAGGTGCGGACGGGTATCAGCCGCTGGGCAGCTTCGACCCGCTTTATCCGAATAGGAACGGCGGCTACGAGGACGAGGTGATTTCGTCACCGAGAGCGGAGGCTGTCAAGTATTCCGGTCTCAACGCGCAGGATATGGCAAAGGATATTCTCTTCGGAGAAAGCCCGAACGAGGAAATTATATCTCGCTACAATACGGTCAGTCGCGCCCGTTCGGACGCTCTTGCAAACGTAAGTCCGTCGTACAGCGCCGTGCGCCGAAACGAGATGAGAATGAAGCTCGGAGTCGACGAAGCGCAGGACGCAGTGCGCGAGGAATATATGTCCAGATTCCGCGCTCCCCGTCAAAGCGCGGTGGAGTCCGAGACATTTATGCGCGGACAGAATTCGCAGACCCAAGCCGCGGCGTTGCCGACTGTTGCCGAGCAAGCCTCCGTTCAGCCCGAGCAGCCTCCCGTCAAGCATGATTTCTTCTCGCTTAAAGAGGAGCAGGACAGGCTGTTTTCGCTCTCGGGTCAGAACGATTATATGAATATGGCGGGCGGACAGATTAAAAAAGAGGTTGTAAAACCGACGAAAGTTCTGTCCCCGCTTAACGACGAAGATATAAATCCCACCGTCAGAAAGGCGGAGGAGGCGGTAAGCGGCGAGGTGAACGTCGGCGTACTCGGCGCGCTTAACAGAGCGAGGACGGGCGAGGAGCCGCAAAGACCCGCCGTCAAAGAGGAAATGACGTCGGTCGCGTACGACAGACCGCAGGTTTCCGCGCCGCATATAACGCAGAATTCCAAGCCGCGCACGGACGGCGGAGAAAATAAAGGATCGGCGACGGTTATGCGTAACGGACAGCCTACTTCCATAAGCGAATTGGAGGCTGGCGGATATACGCCCGTGCAGGACGAAACTAAAGTCCCGCGCGCTTTTGCGGCAACTTACGTGGAGAAAAAGTCCGCCGCGCCCTCGCAGAGCGCGAACGCAAATCAGATACGCGGATACGAAATGAGCAAGGCAACGCTTGAAAATCCCAGACCAGCGTACGTCGACCAAAATCCCACGCAGGGCGGAGCTATGCCGAGCGAGCCTGCTCCCGTACGTCAGCAGGTGACTGGCGGTGAGATGTCCAGAGCCGCAATTCAGGGCACGACCGATATAGCGGGACAGTCGGGAAAGGAGAAGGAAAGTGCGGAGATGCAGGCGCGCATTCAGAATATCCGCAAGAATATCAAGGAAACTCCCAACCTCGGTCAGTACGACAGGCAGATGAGAGAGGAAAAGGTCAGGTCTTCGCAGAAGCGGGGCTTGCAGGACGATAAAAAGCCGAACGGGGACGCCGTAAAGAAAACGGGTGCGCCCAATATGGCGCAGGTTACGGTAGAAGAAGCGATTGAAAAGACAAAGCCCCGCCGTCCATACTGCGCGCCTCCCGTGAGTCTGCTCGAACCGCCCGCGCCCGAGGTCGATCAGAACGAGGATTACGAGCTCAAAAAGGACAGAATTTTAAGGACGCTCGCTTCCTTTAATATTACGGGCGAAGTGATAGAGATTAAGGTCGGACCTACGTTTACGATGTACAAGCTCAGGGTGGAAATGCCCAGAGGCAGGACGATAAATTATATTTCATCTCTCGAAAACGACATTGCGATGAAAATCGAAGCGGAGAGCGTGCGTATAATCGCGCCTATCCCCGGCGAGGATGCAATCGGCATAGAGGTGCCCAACAAGCACCGCAGAAACGTCAATCTCAGCGAGATTATAGAGTCTCCCGAGTTCAACAGGGCAAAGGACCCCGCGACGTTCGCTTTGGGCAAAAACCTGTACGGGGAGTGCTGTCTTGCAGAGGTGCGCAAGCTGCCTCACGTGCTTATCGCGGGCGCGACGGGCGCGGGCAAGAGCTGCTGTATCAACTCGCTTATCGTAAGTCTGCTGTACAAGGCATCTCCGGACGATCTGAGACTTATACTTGTCGACCCCAAGCGCGTCGAGCTGTCAGTATACGCAGGCATTCCGCACCTGCTTATGGACGAAATCATCTGCGACGCGGACAAAGCTATTCGCGCGCTCACTTGGGCGGTGCAGGAGATGAACCGCAGGGTCAAGTATTTCGGCGAAGTGGGATACAGGAATATAGAGGATTACAACGCGGACGTAAACGTGCACGGCTACGACAAAATGCCGCGCATCGTAATCGTAGTCGACGAGTTTGCGGAGCTTATGTCAATGGGTAAGCGTGCGGTCGAGGACGCGGTGAACAGCATCGCCCGTCTCGCGCGCGCAGCGGGAATACATCTCGTGCTTGCAACGCAGAGACCTTCCGTAGACGTCATCAGCGGCACGATAAAGAACAACTTCCCAAGCCGCGTGGCGTTTAAGGTCACGTCCAGCTTCGACAGCAAGACCATACTCGATACGATAGGCGCGGATAAGCTGCTAGGCTACGGCGATATGCTGTTTATGACCCCCGGCTCAATAAATCAGCGCACGCAGGGTGCGTTTATATCCAACAACGAGGTCAAGCGCGTCGTCGACTTCATAAAGGAGCACAACGACAGCTATTTCGACAACAATATCAAGGAAGCCATTTTCAGCGACCAGAGCGAGGATAAATCGGAGGGCTCGTCCAAGGAGCGCGGCAAGGGCAAGGATAACGATTCCGAGCTGCCGCCCGAGCTTTTCAAGGTGCTCGAAATAGGCATTGAAATGAGAGAGAGCAACAAGCCGATTTCCATTTCGTACGTGCAGCGCAAGCTCGGCATAGGCTTCAACAAGGCGGCGGGGCTTATCGACAGGATAAACGAAATGGGATATATAAGCGACGCGGACGATATGAAAAAGCGTTACGTCAATATCAGCTATGAGGAGCTTGACGAGCTCAGGAAGAGTGCCGAAGCAGAGGATGAAGAAGAATGAATATAGGCGCGATTTCACTCGGGTGCGATAAAAACAGAGTGGACACCGAAAAAATGCTCGCAAGGCTGGCGGAAGCGGGTCATCGCATAGTTTCCGCCGCAGAGAGCGCGGATATACTGATTGTCAATACATGCGCGTTTATCGATAAGGCGAAAGAGGAATCCATAGACGAAATACTTTGGGCGATAGGGCAGAAATCCGAGTCGGGCGTAAAGCGCGTCGTGATTACGGGCTGTCTTGCACAGAGATACGCCGACGAGCTTGAAAAGGAGTTTCCGGAGGCGGACGCAATTCTGGGCGTAAGCGATTACGACGGGATCGTGGCGGCGATTGACGAAATAAGCGCGGGGAATAAAATAAAGAAAGTTTGCGGCATGGACGGATTTTTTGAAAAACGCGTGCTTACGACGCCCTATCATTACGCATATATGAAAATCGCGGACGGTTGCGACAATCACTGTACATACTGCGCAATTCCGTCCATTCGCGGAGCTTATCGTTCGGAAAAGCCCGAAGACCTGCTCAAAGAGGCGAAAATCCTCAGCGACGACGGCGTTAAAGAGCTTATTCTAGTCGCTCAGGACGTCACCTGCTACGGCGTGGATTTCGACGGAAAATATCATCTCAAAGAGCTTGTGCGCGAGCTGGAAAAGCTGGATTTCGAGTGGATAAGGTTGCTGTATCTCGAGCCCGAAAGGATAGACGACAGTCTTATTGAGTTTATCGCGACGGAGCCGAAAGTCGTCAAATATATGGATATTCCTCTTCAACACGTGGACGGCGGCGTGCTCAAACTTATGAACAGAGGCACGACCGAGGAACGCGTAAAGGAGCTGGTCGCAAAAGTCAAGGGCGCGGGAATAGCTTTGAGGACGACGTTTATCTGCGGGTTCCCTAATGAGAGCGAGGAAGCGTTTGCCAAACTTCGCGAGTTTGTGAAAAACAACGAGCTGGATTATGCGGGCTTCTTTGCGTATTCACGCGAGGAGGGCACTCCCGCCGACAGGCTGGACGGTCATCTGGATGAGGAGATCAGGCAGGCGAGGGCGGACGAGCTTACCCGCCTTCAACAGGAGCTGATGTCAAGGCGCAACGAAAGGCTTATAGGAAAGCGCGTCAGAGTTTTGTACGACGATATTGATTATGACAGACAGGCTTTTGTTGGCAGAACCTCTACGCAGGCTCCCGACATAGACAACGTGGTATATTTTGAAGCGGACAGCGAGATGATGATAGGAAATTTTTATAACGTCGAAATTACAGGCACGGACGGCGTTGACCTTGTGGGGAGAGTAATAGAATGAAAATAACGCTTGCAACAAAGATAACGATAGCCAGAATATTTCTGATTATTCCGACCATAGTGGCATTTATCGTCGGACAGATTTACGCGCACGGAAGCGTGGGATATTATATCGGCAATATTTTGGCGGCGGTGCTGTTTTCGATATGCTGTTCGACGGATTTCGTAGACGGCTTTATCGCGAGGAGGACGGGGACGGTCACGGATCTGGGCAAGCTGCTCGACCCGCTTGCGGACAAGGTGGTCATAGTGATAATGCTTTTCCTTGTCGTAGCTTTCGGAGACGGGCTGTCGCTCGGCGGACTTTTTGTGCACAATAAAATCGTTATCGCAGTTCTAAGCGGCTTGATTTTGTCAAGAGAGCTGCTCATAAGCGTTTTCCGCTCCATTGCCGCGCGTAAAAACTGCGTGCTCGCCGCCGATATATTCGGCAAGCTCAAAACAATATTTCTCGACGTGTCCGTTACGTCGCTTATGCTTGCGGGCATGCACGTAGTCATAGGCTGGATAGGCACAGTGCTTTTCTATATAGGCGTGGTGCTTGCTGTGTACAGCGGCATCAACTATATATACAAAAACAGACACGTTTTCGAGGAAGACGGCGTTGACGAGGAGAAGAAACAGTCGGACGCTGTAAATTCCGATATTATAGCTTTGGAGAATGTAAAGAGCGAAGAGGCGCTATGATACGCGAGGTCGTCAAGCTATGCGGTCTTGAAAGGTCGCAAATAAACGAAAAGCTGTGTCTGCTCGACGGATGCGGAGTGAGCTTCGAGGTCCGCGAGGAGGATCTCGACGCCGCAGTGTTTATGACATCGGAGATTGGCGCGGAAATGTTCGACGTCGTGCGAAGCACCGTTTACAACCTCTTCGACGGCGAGGTTTATGCGTCCGAGGATATAGGCTTGCAGGAGCTTGCCGCGCACCTGCTGAAAATGAGCGACAGAACTCTCGCAGTTGCGGAAAGTCTGACGGGCGGACTTATTTGTTCTATGCTGGCGGAGGTGCCGGGGATAAGCGGCAATCTTTACGAGGGCATAGTCTGCTACAATAAGAACTCGAAAGCCGAGAGGCTGGGCGTGAGAGCGGATACGCTTGCGGCGTTCGGCGCGATAAGCCGCGAAACGGCGTACGAAATGGTGCGGGGCGTAAGCTGTCCTCCCGCCGACATAGGGCTAGCCACGACTGGACTTGCGGGTCCGTCGGGGGACGAGGGAAAGCCCGTGGGACTTACTTATATAGGAGTTGGCGGCGGAGATTTTATCCTCACCTTCGAGAAAATGTTTACGGGAGACAGAAACGAGATTCGCCGAAAGGCGGCAAACGTCGCGCTGTTCTATTTGATACGCTACCTCAAAGGCGACGTGTGGAGACTTTAATTTCACCGAACGTTCTCGATGTACCGAAAACGGTACTTGGCGCGGAATATAATAAATACGAAAACACAACAACAACGCTCACGCGTGAAAAGGAGATACACAATGGCGGAGAAAAACGATAAACCGAAATCCAAGGCGGAATGCTTGCAGGACGCTCTTGCGCAAATCGAAAAGCAGTTCGGCAAGGGTTCGATTATGCTCCTCGGCGAAGAGACCTCGCAGAGGGTAGAGGCGGTGTCTACGGGCTGTCTTACGCTCGACGTTGCGCTGGGAATAGGTGGAATTCCGAAGGGCAGAATTATAGAGATATACGGGCCCGAGTCCTCGGGTAAGACCACGGTCGCACTTCACTGCGTCGCCGAGATGCAGAAGGCGGGCGGCACGGCGGCGTTTATAGACGCGGAGCACGCGCTCGACCCCGTGTATGCCTCCAAGCTCGGCGTTCAGATTGAAAACCTGTATATAGCCCAGCCCGACAACGGCGAGCAGGCGCTCGATATAGTGGAAATGCTCGTGAGAAGCAGCGCGGTGGATATCATAGTGGTGGACTCCGTCGCGGCGCTCACGCCTCAGGCGGAAATAGACGGCGATATGGGCGACAGCCACGTGGGTTTGCAGGCAAGACTTATGTCGCAGGCGTTGCGTAAGCTGACCGCCGTCGCCTCGAAGAGCAAGTGCACGATAGTGTTTATAAATCAGCTCAGAGAAAAGGTCGGCGTAATGTACGGCAATCCCGAGACCACGACGGGCGGCAAGGCTCTCAAATTCTATGCCTCCGTGCGTATCGACATAAGGAAAAAAGACGCGCTCAAGGACGGCGCGGATATCGTGGGAAATCACGTAGTCGCGAAAATCGTAAAGAACAAGGTCGCGCCTCCGTTCAGAACGGCGGAGTTCGACATTATGTACGGCACGGGTATTTCAAACGCGGCGTGCGTGCTCGACCTTGCGGTTGCGAACGGATTCGTGCAGAAGGGCGGAAGCTGGTACAGCTACAACGACGAGAAAATCGGACAGGGCAAGGATAAGGCGATGGAGTATCTTATGAGCCATCCCGAGGTGTTTTCCGAGCTCGATTCCAAGGTGCGCGAAAAGTACGGTCTGAACGGCTGACGCAATATTTACGCAAAAAAGAGGTTAAACAAGCCGAAAAAGCTATATAAAACGTGAAATACGCAAATAAAACGATAGTTGTCGCCATAAATTTGACGGCAACTATTTTTTGTGCGATACGTTGACTTAATATATTAAATGGTATATACTATATGCGACAAAGCTATTGCTTGGAAACGAATTCCGTATAGATAGATTGTTTTCGCCTCGGGCTTAGCGCCTCGGCTTATATAAATCTCATGACTTATGCGATAATTTTAAGCGTTTTCTTTCCATGGCTTTGATTATATAAATGGAGGTCGTATATGACCGGTATCGGATTATTGCTTTCCGCAATAAGCGGCGGCGCGGCGGCAGGTATTGCCATTGCGACGGCGATTGTAGGCGCGGCGGCAGGATTTTTTGTGTATAGAATGTATTCGATGAGCAAAATCGGCAACGCGAAGCGCGAGGCGGCAAGACTCATCGAAGAGGCAAACAAGGAAGCTAAGGATATCCGCAAGGACGGATTGATTGACGCCAAAGAGCAGATGAACAAAATGCGCGACGATTTCGAGAAGGAAACGAGGGAGCGCAAGCAGGAGTGGCAGCGCACCGAAAACAGGCTTGCGCAGAAGGAAACGGCTCTGGACAAGAAAGAGGACGTTATCGACAAGAAGAGCGCGTCCCTCGATAAGAAGATAGAGGACGCAGAGAAAGCCCAGAAGCAGATAGACGAAACAAGAGAGAGGCTCAAATCCATAGAAGAAGAGCTTGGTCATTCCAAGGAGCTTGTGCAAAAGGAGCTCGAAAGAGTTTCGGGAATGACGAAGGAAGAAGCGGCGCAGGAGCTTAAAGGCGCGTTGCTCGAGGGCGTCAAGAAGGACGCGGCGCAGGAAGCGAAGAATATCATCGCCGAATCCAAGGAGAACGCCGCAAAAGAAGCGAAAAACATCATATCTCAGGCGATACAGCGTTGCGCTGCCGACCACGCTACGGAAAATACCGTATCCGTCGTCGCTCTTCCCAACGACGAGATGAAGGGCAGGATTATCGGACGTATGGGCAGAAATATCCGCGCTCTGGAAAGCGCGACGGGCGTCGACCTTATCATAGACGACACGCCCGACGTTATCACTCTTTCGAGCTTCGACCCCGTAAGACGCGAGGTCGCAAGGCTTACGCTTGAAAAGCTTATCACCGACGGACGTATTCATCCCGCGCGTATTGAGGAGATGGTCGACAAAATCAGACGCGAGGTCGAAGCAGGCATCAAGGAAGCGGGCGAAGAGGCAGCGTTCGAGGTGGGCGTGCACGGATTGCATCCCGAAATCGTCAAGGTGCTCGGCAGACTCAAATACCGCACCAGCTACGGGCAGAACGTGCTTAAACACAGCATAGAGGTTGCCTCGCTCGCGTCGGTTATGGCGGCGGAGCTTGGCATCGACCCCAAGATTGCGCGCAGAGCGGGACTTTTGCATGATATAGGCAAGGCGGTCGACCACGAGCTGGAAGGCACTCATATTCAGCTCGGCGTGGATATCGCAAAGAAATACCGCGAAAACAACGACGTCATTCACGCAATCGCGGCGCACCACAACGACATCGAGCCTACCACAATAGACGCGGTGCTCGTACAGGCGGCGGACGCTATTTCGAGCGCGAGACCGGGCGCGAGACGCGAGTCGCTTGAAAACTACGTCAAGCGTATCGAGAAGCTGGAAGAAATCGCAAAATCCTTTGACGGAGTAGACCAGACGTTCGCAGTTCAGGCTGGCAGAGAGATACGCGTTATGGTCAAGCCCGAGAAGATAAACGACGCAAAGACCGTATTCCTTGCAAAGGAGATTGCCGAGAAGCTCGAAAACGAGCTGCAATATCCCGGACAGATAAAGGTCAACGTAATTCGCGAGGTGCGCAGCGTAGAGTTTGCGAAGTAACGGACAGGTGATTATGGAAAGCGGAGTTATCAAAACTGAATTGGAAATGCGCGCGATGAAACGCGCCGCGCAAATTATCGACGATACCTACGACGCCGTTCTCGAAACTATAAAAGAGGGCGACACCGAAAAAGAGATAGCGGATTTTATCGAGAATTTCGTGCTTATGCAGGGCGCGAGCGGACTGTCGTTTGAGACGATAGTCGCGTTCGGAGCGGGATGCGCGGATATACACCACGTGCCGACCGACCGCAGACTTGAAAAGGGAATGCTTGTAATGATCGATATGGGCGCTGTATTTGACGGATACTGCTCGGATTTTACGAGGACGTTTGCTTTCGGAGAGATAAACGATAAGCAACGCGAAATTTACGATATAGTATACCGCTCTCAGAAGCTGGGCGTGGCGGCTGTAAAGGTCGGCGCGATATGCGGCGACGTGGATAAGGCTTGCCGCGACTATATCGACGAGCGCGGCTACGGCGACAGGTTTATCCATACGACGGGGCACGGCGTAGGCAAGGTAGTACACGAATCCCCGCGCGTGGCAAAGGGCAGCGAGGACGTGCTCGAAAGCGGAATGGTCATCACCGTCGAACCCGGCATATATCTGCCGAACGAGATGGGCGTGCGTATAGAGGATATGCTTTTCGTAGGCTACGAGGGCGTTGCGAGCCGTCATTCCACAGAGCTTATCGTCATAAACAGATGAACGCTTGCAAAGCGACCGTTTGGGTGATAGAATAAAGGCAAAGATTACTTTGCGGATAAAATATAAAACTTATATAGGAGAATACAAATATGGCACAAATTATGGCAGGCGATTTGAGAAAGGGCGTGACCTTCCTCTACGATAACAAGATTATGACCGTCGTCGATTTCTTGCACGTCAAGCCCGGCAAGGGCGCGGCGTTTGTCCGTACAAAGATGAAAAACGTAGTTACGGGCGCTGTGCTCGAACAAACCTTCAACCCGACCGAGAAATTCGACCTCGCGCATATCGAGACGAAGAGCATGGAGTATCTGTATACTGACGGCGAATTTTACTACTTTATGGACGCCGAAACTTACGAGCAGATTCCTCTCAACAAGAGTCAGGTCGAGGACGCGCTCAACTTCGTGAAAGAGAATATGTCCGTCACTGTGAAGTTCTTCCAAGGCGACGCGTTCTCCGTCGAGCCTCCCAACTTTGTCGAGCTGCTTATCACAATTTGCGAGCCCGCCGTCGCCGGCAACACCGCGACCAACTCCACCAAGCCCGCGACCGTGGAAACAGGATACGAGTTGCAGGTGCCTATGTTTGTAAACGAGGGGGATACTATTAGGATAGACACTCGCACGGGCGAATACATGTCCCGCGTTTAACAGCGTGATTTAGCGATATGCTTTGTCAGAGGCGTTTTGCTCGCCACCGTGTACGCAATGTACACTGGGTGGCTCGCAAGACGCCTCTTTCGCGCCTATCATCTAAATCACGCCGTTAAACCTAAGCGCGCTATTTACGTTGATACGGCGTTAAGTCCCGTTTTGCTTACCATCATGTACGAAACGGGGTCCCCGCAAAACGTCCCTGTTTTGTGGGGTAAATTACATTAGGCTTGTCATTCAGTCGGCGTTTTCGCGTTCTGCATCCAAATATTGACGCGCATACGGACGTGTATATTGTCGAACTGTATTCGGTAATAGAAAAGGAGCGCGCTGCGAAATCGTGCTTAAAGAAATAGGTTATAAGTAAGATAATATCTCAAAACAAATTACACTAACGCGAAACGCGTAATTTGTCTTTTTTTGCCTCATTGCGATATGCTATGAGGCGTTTTCATATAGTCTAATATGTTTGACGGGTTGATAGTCGGAAATCTGGCTCGGCTTATTGCCGAGAGCGTAAAACCCGAATGTCTGACCGAAATCAGAATGAGAGCGGGCAGGAGGCTTCTGCTTCTTACCTCGTCCGAGGTCAATCCCCGCGTTTATCCGAGGCAGGCTGGCGGCGCGTACGTAGTGACTAGGCAGGACATTGACGGGATTATTTCAAGAGCCACCAATATGTCGCCGTACTCGGTGAGCGATGAGATGATAAAGGGCTATATTCCCTGCAAAAACCTGCGCATAGGAGTGGGAGGAGAGGGCGTTTCGGACGGCGGAAGGCTGCTCAACGTAAAGAATATATCCTATCTGTCAATACGCGTACCTCATCAGATAAAGAGCGCGGCGGACGGCATAATCGACAGCGTGTACGGATTTTTCCCGAATGACTCAGCCGAAAGCGGAGAAGCAGGGCTTCCCGAGAACGTTATTTGCGAAAAGCAGGTGCGCAACACGCTTGTCATCTCTCCGCCCGCCTGCGGGAAAACGACCGTTTTAAGGGAGCTCGCGCGGCTGCTGTCCGTTCATAAGAACGTAGTGGTTATCGACGAGAGATACGAGCTCGCTTCCGTATCGGACGGCATACCCGCGCTTGACGTAGGGGACGCGGATATCGTGAGCGGAGTGCCCAAAAGCGTGGCGTATGAAAACTGCATAAGAGCAATGAATCCCGAGGTAATCGTAACGGACGAGCTGTTCAGACAGAATGAAATTTCCGCGATATGCGACGTTATGAGATGCGGGGTGAAGGTCATAGCCTCCGTCCACGGCGACGGCGTGGAGGCTCTTGAAAGGTCGGACGTGTATGCGGAGCTTATCAAAAGGTTCGATATAGCGGTCGTGCTCAAAAGGAAGCCGATAGGAAGCGTAAAGGAAATCGTGAAGTTATGAGCGTACTGAGAATTATCGCGGGCGGTCTGCTTGCTCTTATCGCCTGTTACGTGGGCTTGCTGATAAAGCGCAGATATCGCGACAGAGCGAATTTTTTCAAATCCGCGTGCGAATACGCAAGTTCTATGTCGAGCGAGCTGTCGCTGAACAAAACTCCCATTCCCGAAATAGCGGAAAAATTCGCGCAGGGCAGGAAAGGGGACTTCGAGAAGCTCCTTTCTGAGAGTATCGCGATTATGAAAGAGGGCGTAAGCGCAGACAAAACCGATAAGGTGAACGTGCCCATTCTCAAAGCGGCGGAGAAAAAGGAAGTTATGACATTCCTATGCGGAACGGGCAAGAGCGCGCTATCCGACCAGCTCGCGCAGGTGGCGCATTACAAAAACCTGTTCGAGCAGAAGCAAAAAAAGTGCGAGGAGGACAGCAAACGGCTGGGGGGAATGTATTTCAAGCTGTGCGTGTTGCTGGGGCTTGCGATACTGCTGATTTTGGCGTGAGGTGAAAATGAATACGGATATAATACTGAAAATTGCGGGCATAGGTTTGCTGACCGCCATAGTGTGCGTAATACTGAAAAAAAGTGACAGAGACGAAATCGCCACTTTTGCCACGCTTGCAGGGCTCATCATAGTTGCAGTGCTCGTTATAGATATGCTCGGCGGGCTGTTCGACACGTTGAAATCCATACTGTCGCTATACTGAGCTTATGATTTTCAAGCTGGTCGGGATTGCTATAATCGGCGTTATCGTGGTTTCCTTGCTGAGAACTGCAAAGCCCGAATTTGCCGTATTCGCCACCATTGCTACGGGCGTAGTGATGGTTGTCACTATGCTGTCGGCGTTGCAGAGCGTAGTGCTCGCTTTCGACGATATAGTGCGCAAGAGCGGCGTGGACGACGCAATCTTCACCGCCGTTTTGAAGATTATAGGCATAGGCTATCTCACGGAATATTCCGCATCTGTGGCGAACGACGCGGGTTGCGGTTCAATCGCGCAGAAACTGAGCTTTGGCGGTAAAATCGTTATATTTCTTATGAGTATATCCATTGTGACCGCGCTTATAGACGTGGTGTCGGCTTTGGTGAATTTATGACGGGCGTAAGACTTATCGAAATCCCCAAGGCTGAGCGCAAGAGGAGCGCGCGGAAGACAATCGCCGTTCTGGCGATTCTTGCCGTACTGCTTATCGTGATAGCGGTTTGCGAATTTACGCACGCGGACGTAGCGAGAGCGGAGGAGAGCAAGAGCGAGGAAGAGGTGCGCAAGGAGCTTTCCGAAGCGGTGGACAGCGCGATAGACAGGCTGGATTTGTCCGAATTGCAGGAGTTCATAAATTCGCTTGACGCGCAGCAGAGGCAGATTCTCGATATAAACGACGTAAAGCAGACCTTGAAATCGCTGGTAAACGGCGAAGCGCACGATTTTTTCGGTAAACTGATAAATCTTCTCGCAAACTCTTTGGGGAAGTATTTCGCGGGATTCCTGCCGAGCTTTCTTACAATAATCGTCATATGCCTGCTCAAAAATCTTCTTGGCGGAATGACCGGCGGATTTGCGGGCGGGTCTACGACGGAGGTCGTGCATATCGTATGCTATTGCGCGGTGGTCATAGTGCTTATGACGGGCATCGCGGGAGTCATCGGAACCGTGACGGAAACGATAACCATGCTTTCGGGGCTTGCGGGAGCAATTTTTCCGGTACTGCTGACGCTGCTGTCTATGCTTGGAGGCGCGACGACGGTAGCGACGTATTCGCCGCTTATGGCGGTGCTGAGCGGCTTTATAATGCGACTTGTTTCCGCGGTCATTGTCCCTGCGTTTGTCGCCACGATTGTATTTATCGTGGTGGGCAATATCTCCAAAACCGTGAAGCTGGACAAGCTGACAAAAGTCATAAAATCCGCGTCGACGTGGCTTATAGGAATTGTGTTCGGACTGTTTGCCACCTTCCTAACGGTGCAGGGCATAACTGGCGGCGTAGTTGACAAATTCGGGTTTAACGTAGCCAAATTCGCACTGTCAAGTTACGTTCCTGTGCTTGGCGGCTATCTTTCGGACGGTTTCGACCTGCTCAGTACGTCTCTGGTTCTCGTCAAAAACGCGCTTGGATACAGCGGCGCCGTGATACTGGTTTGCGTGGTGCTGTTCCCGCTTGTCAAGGTGGTCGTTTTCACTCTCGTGCTGCGCCTGACCGCGGCGATAACCGAGCCGATAGGCGATACGAGGATATCGGGACTTTTGAGCAGCGTGGCGGGAAACGTAAATCTGCTCATAACCGCGCTCACGGGAGTAGGCTTTTTGTTTTACGTGCTTATGATGCTGTTTATAGGCAGCTGCAATATGGGCATATAGGAGGCGGCGATGGGTGCTTGGATAATGTCGATAGTTGGCGTCATCTGCCTCGGATTGTTGCTTGAAATCGTGCTTCCCGAGGGGCAGACGGCAAAGTACGTGCGCGGAGCGTTTTCCTTGTTGGTCGTATTTGTAATCGCCGCGCCTCTGCCCAAGCTGCTTAAAACCGACTGGCAGCTCAATCTCGACGGCTATACGTTTGAAGTGGACGACAAATACGTAAATTCCACCTATGCCGCGTACACCGAAAACACCGCCGCCAATCTTGAAAGGTATCTGTCCGAAAACGGATACGCCGCGCGGGTAAAAATTACCGTCGAGGAAAAAATGCCGATAACGCTTAAAAGCGTGGAGGTCACCGTGACTAACTTCAAGGCGGAAACCGCGCCGCAGGTATCGGAGGACGTGGGGAGGCTGATATCCGAAAGATTGGGCTGCGATAATAGCGCGGTGAGTGTGGTTATCTCGCCGAGCTGAAAGCCGTAATGCCCGCCGCCGTTGCCGTTGCGGCTGTAAAATTAGTAGAGCGCGCATGCGTGCGCGTATAAGGAGTGACGTATGGAAGTGAGCGATGAGAGAAAAAATTCGACAAAATCCGCTGCGCAGGGGTTTTTCAAAAAATTCAAAAGCATAAAAAATCTGCAAATTATTGCGGTTGTATTCATAATCGCCGTCGCGCTTATCATATATTCTAGCGTGATGACGTCGAAGTCGAAAAAAGAGGCGCGGACTTCCGTAAGCGCGGTTATGACTTCGGACGAACAGCGGCTGAGCTCTATACTTAGCAACGTGGACGGCGCGGGCACCGTCGAGGCGATGATAACCGAAAAGGATCACGTCATAGTCGGAGTGCTTGTGATAGCGGACGGAGCGGACGATATCTACGTGCGCATCAGGCTTATAGAAGCGGCGGCGACCGCTCTCGGAGTAGATAAGAGCGTCGTAAACGTATATAGCCGCAAATAAATCGGGAACCATATAGGAGGAATATATGAAAGCAAAGATGAAGTCAAAAACAAAAAAAATCCTCGTATTGTCAGTTATGATCGTGTTGTTGGTGACGACGGGCGTACTCAATTTTGTGCTTAACGACAAGTTGAACGGCTCGGCAGGCACAGGCACGCCAGTGGTTGACAACACGGTGACGCAGACCTTCTTCGTTGCGGCGCGCAGCGACAGACAGACGACCAGAGAATCGGAATTCCTGTATCTCGACGCGATTATGAAATCCGAAAACAGCTCCGCTGCGGCGAAAACCGAGGCAGAACAGCAAAAAATGCTCCTCGTCAAGCGTATGGAACAGGAGCTGTCTCTTGAAACGATGATAAAGGGCAAGGGATTCGAGGACGCAATCGTTACAATCGGCGACGGAGGCATAAACGTGGTCATATGTCAGGCGGATCTTACGGAGGAGCAGGCAAATCAGGTTCTGGCGCTTGTAGTATCCGAAATGAAGTGCAAGCCCAAGACCGTAAAGGTTATTCCTTACGCATAATAAGGTCGATAGGGGAGGCGCACGCGCATGCAACGCGCATAAAGGACGGGCAAAAGCCCGTCCTTTTTCGTTTGAACGGTATCTCCGACAAGTCTGCGCGGCGCGGACGGATTTTGTTTCTTAAATGATTTCAAAATAAAGTTGACGGCAGATGTCCATAAGTATGGACGACTACGCGGGACCTATGCCGATGGCGATGATGATGGTTATAGGGCTTGCGCCGGCGTTTTTGTCTATGCTTATCGCAGTGATTTCGGCGGTTAACGGCAACGCGAAAACTTTGGCTATGCTAAGTGTGTTCGGATACAGCCGAACGGAGTGCGTAGGCGCGGTGCTCGGCGGATACAGACCGTTTGCGTATATGGGCTTCGCTGTCGGAACGGCGTATCAGTACGGCTTGCTTAAAATAATGGTGGATTTGGTTTTCAAGGATTTCGGAGTGCCTGAGCTTAAATTCGACTGTGTGGTCATGCTTATTTCACTTGCCGCCTTCGTTTTGCTGTACGAAGGAATGATGCTGCTGAACGCCTATAAAATAAAAAAATATTTCGCTCAAACAAATTATGGCGGAGAGTTGACATCCGCGGGTGGAATTTATATAATAAAAAAGTAAAAACAAATCGGCAGTTCGTGACCATCCTGCCGTGCAGAGATGCAAAAACAAAACTAAGGAGTCGGGAGCGCGCGCTCCCTTGCGTCCTTAGGGCGCAATTTTTTTATGGAAAGATACGGAAGAATCGAAACGAAGCGCAAAAGGGAAATCGTACTTTTGCGGGGTAGAGGATGCGCGTATAGGAAATGCGCTTTTTGCGACTATCATCTTGATTGCAGCTCCGACGAGAAGCAGAATTATAGGCTGAACGCGGACGTGCTTTCCCGTGTGACGGGGGAGTTTTCGGATTTGGAGGTTATAAACAGCGGCTCCGTATTCGAGCTCGATAGCTCCACTTTATTCGAAATAAAGCGCGTTTGCCGCGAAAAAGGTATAAGAACGATACATTTCGAGGCGCATTATATGTACAAAAACCGCATTCGGGAGCTCAGACGCGAGTTTTGCGACTTCGAGCTTAAAATGAAGCTGGGACTCGAAACCTTTGATTATGATATCAGAGAGGATTATCTGAAAAAAGGCATTCCCGAGAGAAATCCGGCGGTAATCGCAAAGGACTTCGACGAGGCGAATTTTCTATTCGGCATAAAAGGTCAGAGCGCGCAAAGCATGCTTCGCGACATTGAACTGGGGCTCGATAATTTCGAGCGTATCTGCGTGAATATCATGTGCGAAAACTCGACTAGCATAATGCCCGACAAAGAGGTTATCGCCGAGTTTATGCAAAGCGTCTATCCTGAATATAAGGACGATTTTCGCGTCGATATACTCATCAATAACACGGATTTCGGAGTGGGTGACTGATATGGCTGGACAGAACGAACTTATTTTGCTTGCCTCGATCGTCTTTACGTTCGGAATGACCTTGGCGGCGTACAAACTTTTCGGCAAGTCTGGATTGTACTGTATGTCGGTTTTTGCGACTTTGTTTGCCAATATCGAGGCGCTCGTGCTCGTAAAGGCGTTCGGGATGGAGCAGACCCTCGGCAACGTGCTTTTTGCCGCGACATTTTTGATAACCGATATTCTATCCGAATGCGAGAGCAGAGAGGCGGCGAATAAAGCCGTGTGGACGGGGGTGTTCACCTCTGTGGTATTTCTTGTAATCACACAAAGCTGGATGCTGTATATCCCCGCTGAATCCGATTGGGCTATGCAGTATATAATGCCGCTGTTCTCCAACACGCCTAGAATGGTTATCGCCTCTTTCAGCGTGTATGCGATAAGTCAGGCGTTCGACGTGTGGCTTTATCATCAGTGGTGGAAACTCACCGAAAAGAAGACGGGCGACAAACGCAAATTCCTTTGGCTTCGCAACAACGGATCGACCCTTATAAGTCAGCTCATAAATACGCTGCTGTTCACCGTGATAGCCTTTGCGGGCACGTACGATATCAAAACTCTGGCGACGATATTCGCGTCGAGCTACGTGATTTTCGTATTTACGTCGCTTTTGGATACGCCCGCATTGTATCTGGCAAGGCGCATAAGCGACAAAAAGAAGCTGCGGATAACTCCTTCCGATTTCATAAACGCGTAAAATCGGACGGATTTTCCGAAAATACTTGACAAATCGCAACATAACGCGTTAAATCCGTTGACAGCGGATATAATATTTGATAGTATATCAAGGCAAGCAAAGGTTTCCTTTCACCACCTGCTTACGCAAAGTGGTTACGATTACGATATTTAGGCGATAAAGCCATGTTGTGACGTCGGAAGCATTGCTGCCGACGTTTTTTTGTCGCAAGGACGTAAGTCTCAAATAAATCGCGAGAGGAGAAACATTTGAAAGACCTTTTCATCAACGAGCAAATCAAAGACCGTGAGGTTCGCCTTATCGGAGAGGACGGCAAACAGTACGGCGTTCTGGCATTGCGCGACGCGCTCGCCATCGCGGAAAACGCGGGCTTGGACCTTTGCAAGGTCACGCCTCCGGGAGTTCAGCCTCCGACGTGCAAACTTATGGACTACGGCAAATATCGCTACGAGCAGCAGAAGCGCGAAAAAGAGGCGAAGAAAAACCAGCATGTCACCGAAATAAAAGAAATCCGCCTGTCTGCGACAATCGACGTAGGGGACACCAAGCGTCTCGCCGCGCAGTCGGCTAAGTTCCTTGCCGACGGCAACAAGGTCAAGGCGTCTATAAGGCTCAAGGGTCGCCAGCAGGCTCATCCCGAAATCGCCGTAAAAATAGTGGAAGACTATATCGCTCTTGTGGGAGACTGCGCTACGGTGGAGAAAAAGCCCACGCAGGAAGGCAGGATAATTTATACGATACTAGCTCCTTCCGCCAAAAAGTAAATCAACGCGTCCCCCTCGGGACGGCAAGCAAAAAAATAGAGGAGGCAGACTATGCCAAAGCAAAAAACACATAGCGGCGCAAAGAAGCGTTTCCGCGTCACAGCAAACGGGCTTTACAAGAGAGGTCATTCTGCTCACAGCCACCTTCTGACCAAGAAGACGACGAAGAGGAAAAGAGACCTTCGTTCCATCGAATACGTGGACGAGACGAGAAGCGGCGAGCTCAAAAAGCTCCTGCCTTACAAATAAGGAGGTCGCCATATGAGGATTAAGAGAGCGGTCAACGCGGTCAAGAAGCGCAGAAAGATAATGAGACAGGCAAAGGGTTATTATGCCGCAAAGCATTCCCTTTACCGTATAGCAAAGCAACAGCTGCTCAAAAGCGGTCAATACGCTTATGTCGGCAGAAAACAGAAAAAGCGCGATTTCAGAAAGCTCTGGATTGCACGTATCAATGCTGCGGCGCGCCTTAACGGAATGAGCTATTCGACGCTTATGCACGGACTTAAAGTTGCGGGCATCGACCTCAACAGAAAGGTGCTCAGCGAGATAGCGATCAGCGACCCGAGCGCGTTCGCGTCCCTCTGCGACAACGCGAAAAAGGCGCTTGCATAATAAGCATTTACGCGCAATAGTGCACGGTTTGCCCTTATAAATACGAAAGTTTATAAGGGCAAACGAATATATCGCTCGGTGCGAAAGCAGAATTAAGTGGAAGTCATCGCTTCGACAAAGAACAAATTTGTGAAAACAGCGCGTTCGCTCGCGCAAAAGAAGTTCCGAAGTGAAACGGGACTGTTTTTGGTTGAAGGAATAAATCTGTTGCGCGATATGCCGATGTCCGTAGAGGTCGCGTATGCGTTCGCGACGGAGGCGAGACTCGACGAGGCGAAAGAGATTTTGGCGGAGCGCGACGGCGCGGAGTTATTCGCGGTTACGCAGGCGGTGATGGAGAGCATATCCGACACGGTTTCTCCGTACGGAATCGCCGCGGCTTGCAGGATACCGACGGTCGGATACCGTAAGCCCGCGGGCAAGGCGTTGCTTCTCGACGGCGTATCGGACCCCGGCAATCTCGGCACGATACTCAGGACTGCCGCCGCATGCGACTTTTCGGACGCGTACGTACTCGATTGCGCGGACGCATATTCGCCCAAGGTCATACGCGCCACGCTCGGAGCGCTGTTCAAGGTGCGCGTATACGAGGTGAACGAGGAGCAGGCTATATCGCTTGTACGAGAGACGGACAGCGCGGCGCTGGATATGAGAGGAGAAAATATTCTGACCGCGCGCGTTACGGGCGACCCGTTGCTGTTCATCGCGGGCAACGAAGCGCACGGCGTGAGAGAGGTTATCAAAAAAGAGGCGAAGAGGACGTATTCCTTGCCTATGAAAAACGGAATGGAATCTTTGAACGTTGCGGTCGCGACGGCGGTCGCAATGTATAGGACTGTATAGGAGTTTAGTATGAGCGGACACAGTAAGTGGCATAATATTCAACAGAAGAAGGGTAAAACCGACGCCGCGAGAGCGAATATCTTCACCAAGATCGGCAGAGAGCTGGCGGTCGCCGTCAAGGAAGGCGGACCCGACCCCAATTCCAACAGCAAGCTCGCGCAGGTCATCGCAAAGGCGAAGGACAACAATATGCCCAACGACAACATCACCCGCAGTATAAAAAAAGCGAGCGGCGAGCTCGGCAGCATAAACTACGAGGAAATGGTGTACGAGGGCTACGGCGTAGGCGGAACCGCGCTTATCGTCGAGGCTCTGACCGACAATAAAAACCGTACGGCGGGCGACGTCAGGCATTTGTTTGACAAGTTCGGCGGCTCTATGGGCACAACGGGCTGCGTTTCCTTTATGTTCAAGCGCAAGGGCGTTATAACCATTTCAAAAGAGGACGTGAGCGAGGACGAGCTTATGCTGTATGCGCTCGACGCGGGCGCGGAGGATATCAACTCCGAGGACGAAGAGGTGTTCGAGGTGTATACCGATACGGCTGCGCTTGCGGAGGTCCGCAAAAATCTCGAAGCGGCGGGAGTTGAAATCCTTTCCGCAGAGGCACAGATGATACCCGACAATTACGTCACGCCCACCGAGGAACAGCAAAGCAGCATTATCAAACTTATCGACAGACTGGAAGAGCTTGACGACGTTCAGAACGTCTATCACAACGCGACCCTTACCGTAGAGGAATAAGTTTGTCAAATTGCTCAAACCTGTTGACAACCGTGCGAGTCGGTGTTATACCATTAGTGATGAAAATATGAAATTGATTTCATATTTTCATTATACATATGAGGCGCACAATGAAGAGCATATATCTTGACCATGCGGCGACCACGCCGCTTTCCGAAAAAGCGTTCGAGGCGATGAAGCCCTATTTTTCGGATATATTCGGAAACGCAAATTCCCAGCACGTATACGGGCGCGACGCCGCCAAAGCCGTTTCGGACGCAAGACAGACTATCGCGGAGTGTATAGGCGCGAAGCCGAGCGAGATATATTTCACCTCCTGCGGTACGGAAGCGGACAACTGGGCGGTTAAGGGAATAGCGGCTCAGCTTAAAGATAAAGGTCGCCATATCATAACCTCCGTCATAGAGCATCCCGCAATATACACCACTTGCAAACAGCTTGAAAAGTACGGCTATGAGGTCACGTATCTGCCCGTCGACGGGGAGGGCTTCGTATCCGTAGAATCGCTTGAAGACGCTATACGTCCCGACACGATTCTTGTCAGCATAATGTTCGCAAACAACGAAATCGGTACGATTCAGCCCATAAAGGAGCTCTGCGAGGTAGCGCATAAGCACGGAGTTCTGTTTCATACCGACGCGGTGCAGGCTACCGGCGCGATAAGATACGACGTCAAGGATTTGGGCGTGGATATGCTGTCTATGTCGGCGCACAAGTTTTATGGTCCCAAAGGAATGGGCGCGCTGTACGTGCGCAACGGAATGCGTATAGAAAAGCTGCTTACAGGCGGCGAACAGGAGAGAGCGCACAGAGGCGGCACCACAAACGTGTCGGGTGCGGTCGGAATGGCGGTCGCGCTCAAAGATGCGGTCGACAATATCGAAAAGGACGCGGCGTACGTCGGCGGTTTAAGGGACGATTTTGTCAATAAAGTGCTTGCGAGAATAGACGAAATATATTATAACGGCGCAAAGGACACGTCCAGAAGGCTTTACAACAACGCCAATTTCAGCTTCCGCTATATAGAGGGTGAATCCATTTTGTTCTCTCTGGATTTGGCGGGGATAAGCGCGTCGTCGGGTTCGGCGTGTTCCTCCGGTTCGTTGGAGCCGTCGAGGACGCTGCTTTCGATAGGCGTACCCGTCGGGACTGCGCACGGGTCGATAAGATTTACGTTCGGCAAACGCAATACGTCCGAGGACGTGGACTATACGGTAGACGAACTTGTACGTACGGTTGAGAAGCTCCGCGCAATGTCGCCGCTTTATAAAAAGCAAGCATAAGTCGTTCAAAATTTTAGGCAACACACAGAAATTCAAGTTTGGGCGTGCAAACGCCAAGGAGTATATATGTACAACGAAAAGGTCATGGAGGTTTTCAGAAATCCTCAGCATATGGGCGAAGTTGAAAACTATAATGCAATCGGCACGGTCGGCAACGAAACCTGCGGGGATATTATGCAGATAACGATGCGCATAAACGAAGATGACATCATCGAGGACGCGAAGTTCAAAACGTTCGGATGCGCAGCGGCCGTTGCGACAAGCTCGACGGCGACGGGAATGATAATAGGCAAGTCCGTAGACGAAGCGTTGAAGCTCACAAACAAAGAGGTTGTGACCGAGCTTGAAGGGCTTCCGCCGCAGAAGATACACTGTTCCGTGCTTGCGGAGGACGCAATCCGCGTTGCGATAGACGACTACCGTAAACGCAAAAACGGTTAATATCAAACGTATTGTCAAAAAAAGTCCGCACAACCGTGCGGATTTTTTATAAATAATTAAAACACGATATGTATATTGTGTTTGCACTACTTGTGCCGAATAAGTTTATAGAATTTTCAATTTACCCAATAATAGGGTATTCATAAATGAGTTATTTGCAGTATTTTGAATTGATTTTGCTAATTATTTATAGTCCGATTTCAGTCTATGCATCATTTTATCGCCCAATAAAGCACTAATCGTGTATCGACTCTTTGCGAGCTTGATACACGATCAGTGTTATTAGAGGATCAATGAACTTAGATTACGATTACATTAAAACGTCTTCTATCTTGTTCACGAGGGCACGCTTTGCTTTCTTGATTGAATTGTGTGACGTACTGCAATAAAGTGCTGTAGCAGTGACAATCCCAAGCATTGTGCCGAAAATAAGTGAATTTTTCATATCGTTGCCTCCTGTTATTATTGTGAGCGGATATAAGACGCGTATGCGTGGCAAAAAATGGTATATCGGCGTAAGAGCAATATGCTCGATAAATTGGTATTTACATAGCGGAAATATAATGATATTATATTTACATGAGAACAAAAAAGACGATAACCGTAATCTGCTGCGTGCTTGTGCTCGTCATCATGGCGCTTTCTCTAACCGCATGTCTCAAAATATCGATGAAGGAGAACAGCATAAAGGATAGGCTCACAAAGGCGGGAGCGCAGATAGAAAATCTGCGTACGTCTCCTATTACGGTCGACGGTCAATCGGGGCATAGCATAGAGGATATTCTTCTTGCAAAGATGCTTGTGACTGACAGAGTAGGAGAAGAAGACGTCGAGGCTGAGGAGAGTCTGTATATTTTCTTTGCAAGAGACAGCAAATCCGCCGCTTGGGTGGAGAGCAGGTGTAAAGAGTATATTTCCGCAAACGAGCTGACGAACTGGAACGTGTACAGATACGAGGAAGTCGTTATGTGCGGACATTACAAAATTCTTAAAATCGCGCGCACCTATTGATAGTGGGTAGCTCTAAGCGGATTTATCAATCGCAAGTTAAATGCTATTAATATATTATGGAGCAAAATGATAAATACACGTAGAATATGAAAAGTGAATATGAAAAAAGGCACTCGTTGGAGTGCCTTTTTGAATCGGTCGATGGGGAGGATAATAAAATGACCGATTCGTTTATTTACACGCATAAAGCGGGTAAATCGATTAAACGTATTTACAGTTTATGACAATATCCGCACGCAAGGAGTTGTTTGAAGCCTTTTGCGCCCATTCGATGAAATTATATACCGTCGCGGCGGAAATTGCAAACCCCATATTATCGATATCGTCGCTGACGAGCTTACTTTCCACTACGCCGATGACGATTCCTCTGTTGTTAAGCATCGGACCGCCCGAATTGCCGCCGTTGACCGCCGCGTCCGTCATAATGAAGGTGCCAGGACCCCAGCTTGAAATCGTAATCCCCGTCTGTGAAATGGTGCCGCTTGTGATGCTGTTCGTATCTCCTACGCCCTCCGGGTTTCCGATGAGCGCGACGGGAGTTCCGCGAGTAATACCGTT
>CANDBF010000023.1 GCA_947382865.1 uncultured Clostridia bacterium | reverse complement strand
TTGACGTTGACTTTGACTTGGTCGCCGATGGCGATTTCGGGCAGATTCTGCTTCATGCCCTCTTTTTCAAGCTGGTCGATAATGTTCATTTGACTAACCTCCTATTTACGCAATGCTCATTCGCAGGTCTTTCCTGCCAGCGGAGCACCCGAGTCACGCGTGTTATATTATCATATATTTTATATTTAGACAACCAAAAGAAACTATTTTCTCTCTGATTTGTGCAATTTCGCGCTTATTTTTTATGTTTTCGGATTTTTGTTCGCTCTTTTTATGCCGCTTTCACCCCTTAGAGGCTCAGCAATGCCAAGCGCTATCTTTTTGCATACTTTGCGTCGTTTGCATTGAAAGCGTTTTCAATATGGTTTATTTCGCCGTCGCCGACCTCGATTATGTCGAAACGCACCGCGCCGTTTGCCCTGAACCGCTGCGACATAAACGCCCTTGCCGCCGTCACGTATCTGCCGACCTTATACGGCGTGACCGCCTCCGCGCCCGTGCCGTATTCGTCTCCGTATCTGGTCTTGACCTCGCAGAATACAGTCAGCTTTTCCGCCTTACTCAATTTGGCGCGCCTCAAAAAGCCTGTCTTTTTCTTCTGCGGAATAATTCTGCCGTCCTCGCCTATAAAGCACTCGCATATTATGTCCACTTCGCAACCTGCGTATTCGGCGTTGCGTTCGAGCATGACATAGCCCCGCTTTTCTAAATATCTCGCCGCAAGCTCCTCTCCTATATTTCCGACCGCCTTTGTGTTTGGCATAATTTCTCCCCTCTTTGCAAATTCGCAATTTTGCACGCTCCGTCTCGCCGGCGACGGAAATATTTTATGTCACCGCTCCTCTCAATTTTTCCGTGACATAAATCTACTTCCCGCCCAGTATTCCGCGGGTAAAGCTGTCGCGGTGTATAGGGCATTTCCCGAACTCTTTGAGCGCGGCTATATGCTTTGCCGTGCCGTAGCCCATATTGTGCTCGAAGTCGTACTGCGGATATTGAAGCGCCATCTCCGTCATAAACCTGTCCCTCGTCACCTTTGCGACGATTGAAGCGGCGGCAATGGAATATGACAGCGCGTCGCCGTGTATTATGCCGAAAGTCTTGTACGGAATATCCAGCGTAAGCGCGTCCACTATTACGATATCGGGCGGGACCGGGAGCGACGTAATCGCCTCCGCCATACACGCCTTTGTGGCGTTGAGGATATTCATCTCGTCTATTTCGGTATGGTCATAGGATTTGACCGAAACGGCAATAGCCTTTGTCATAATTTCGCCGTAAAGCCTTTCACGCTTTTTCTTCGCAACCTTCTTGCTGTCGTTGACTCCCTCTATCAAATCGTCAAGCGGCATAATGACGGCGGCGCAGGTCACGGGGCCAGCCAGCGGACCGCGACCCACCTCGTCCACTCCGCATATGTATTTATAACCCTTTTCCATCAACTGATTTTCGTAAAACATCAGTTCTTTTGCAGATATCATCTTAACCTCAATTCGCAAAATATACACTTAATATGCCGATATTGGCATATTTAACTTTCGTTTACGGCAATTCGAGCATAATTCTGCCCAGTCTGCCCTTTCTGAAATCGTCGATGAGAGTCTTTGCCGCGCGCTCGGTATCCGGTTCGTCTGCGCGGAGCTTAAAACCTCTTTTTAGAGCAATTTCTTGGAGCAGCTCGTAGGACGTTCCGTTAAAGTCTGTTATCCCGTATCTTGTATTGAACGCGGAAGGACAAATCGTTTGAAGCTCCTGCGCAAAATCGCACGCAAGTTCCGAAACGTCGGAAATTCCGTCCTTAATCGAGCCGATATATGCGAGGTGATGCGCCACGCTCTGGTCCTCGAATTTGCCCCAAAGCGTGCCGGGCGTATCGAGGAAATCCACCCCGTCCACCGACAGCCACTGCTTTCCGCGCGTAACGCCGGGTCTGTCTCCCGTGACAGCCTTCGCGCGTTTTATCATGGAATTTATTATCGTAGACTTACCGCTGTTAGGTACGCCTACGACCATTGCGCGCACGCTTACGTTCGCGCCCTTTTTCGCGTATTTTTCCAGCTTGTCGCTCATCAGCGCTTTTAGTCCCGCAACAATCTGCGAGCAATCACCGCTCACCCCGACCGCTTTAACAAAATCCTTGCCCTCTCTTTTGAATCTGTCGCACCAACGCGCAAGCTCGGAGGAATTCACAAGGTCGCACTTGTTGAAGACGTACAGCACTCGCTTTCCGCTTGTAAGTCTAGAAAACAGCGGATTTATGCAGGATGAAACCGCCCTTGCGTCTATGACATAAATAAGCGCGTCGACAAGACGGAGGTTATCCTCCATCATTCTTATCGCCTTTGTCATATGTCCGGGAAACCACTGAATATACATTTTCTGTCTTCGCCTGCTTTGAATGCGTTTATTTTATTTATATTTATCCACTCCGAGACGCCGTTGAATTTGAGTCTTGCAAACTTTATAGCTGTTATTTGCGGCGTTTCTTCGGTTTTTTCGGAAGAAATTTTCCTATATCCGTCTTTGCCATAAGGTCAGGTCTTCTGCGCATCGTAATCTCGATTGATTTAGCCTGCCGCCAGTTTTCTATATCTTTATGATTGCCATTTATAAGCACCTCGGGCACGCGCAGTCCTCTGTACTCCTCGGGACGGGTATATTGGGGATATTCCAAAAGACCCTCCGAAAAGCTCTCCTGTGAGGTAGATTCGCTGCTGCCGAGCACCCCGTCGATATATCTCGCAACGCTATTCACGACGACCAGCGCCGCAAGCTCGCCTCCGGTAAGCACGTAATCGCCGATAGACAGCTCCTCGTCGATACAAAGCTCCAATACTCTCTCGTCGATACCTTCGTAATCGCCGCACAGCAACAGAATCCTATCCTCCTTTGCGAGGCTCTCGACTTTACACTGATTGAGCGTACTTCCTCTCGGCGAAAGATATATCCTGCGCGCCTTGTGATTAGGGTCGACCGCCTCTATTGCACGCACTATGGGGTCGGGAGTCATAACCATTCCCGCGCCGCCCCCGTAAGGAGCGTCGTCCGTCTTCCTGTGCTTATCGAGCGAATAATCCCTTATATCCGTAACCTTTACGTCGAATTTTCCGTCCTCGATTGCCTTTCCCAAAAGGCTGTATCCGAGTACGTCGAAGTATCCCGTAAAAATGGTAAGTATGTCGAAGCGCATATTTTCTTCCTAAATCGGCACCGCACAAAACTTATATAAGGCAATGCCGCTGCTTATGAGTAAAGCCGCAAACGCCGCGCGGCGTTTCGGTTTCCTCTATTAATTGATATCAGTTGTAGACGACTACGCTGTCAAAAGCCTCTTTATTCAGAGTGATTCTGCCGCCCTTCAAGTCGATACCCGTTATAACGCGTTCAAGCGCGGGGAAGCTAAGCGAGGATTTTTCCGACTTCACGACGTAAACGTCCGCCGAGCCGTATTGCAAAACGTCGGACACTCTGCCTATACACTCGCCGTCCACGATAACGAACAGTCCGATTATGTCGACGATATAATGCTCGCCGTCTTCGGGCTCGGGCAAGTCTTCTCTGTTTGCATAAAGCGACCTTCCTCTTAAAAGCTCCGCAACCTCTACGCCATCCACGCCCGCAAGTTTAATGAAGCCGTATGCGCCGTCCGCCGAAATTTTTTCTATTTCGCGTTCTTCGCCGTCCAGCTTCACCCTTTTAAGACGGGAAAGCCGCCCGACGTCTGAGGAATAAAATTCGACTTTCATTTCCCCTTTAAGTCCGCGCGGCTTTACAATCCTTGCAATCTCGAATTCAGATTTCATTTTTTTCTTCGATTACGACGTTATATCTGACGCTTCCTCTGCCGCCGGCAGACTTGACAAGCGTGCGGATAGCCTTTGCAATCCTGCCCTGCTTTCCTATAACCTTGCCGATATCGTTTTTGGAAATGGAAACCACAATATCGGTTGTTCCGTCGCCGTCTCTCTGCTCGACGGTATAATCGCCGTCGGGCACGAGCGCGGACACAAGATATTCCACAAGTTCAATCATTTCAGTCACCGATTATTTTTTCTTTTCCACGATACCCTGCGTGATGAGAAGTCCCATAACCGTATCGGTGGGTTGCGCGCCCTTTGCGAGCCAATCCTTTGCTTTTTCCGCGTCGATTACTATCTGCTTGGGCGTGGAAACCGGATTGTAGTAGCCGATCTGGTCGATATACTGACCGTCTCTTGCCTTGCGTGAATCCATTGCCACGATACGATAGAAAGGAGCTTTCGTCGCGCCCATTCTGGTGAGTCTGAGTTTTACCATTGTCGTTATCCTCCGATGTGATAATATTGTTTTTTATTTGTTGCGGCAAAGCCGCTTTTGTCATAATTGCCTGTCAGAACGGCATTCCTCTGAAGCCCTTCAAGCCGCGCATTCCGCCCTTTTGCATTCTGGTCATCATATCCTTTGTCAGCTCGAACTGTTTAAGAAGCGCGTTGACTTCCTGTATGCTCGTGCCGCTGCCGTTGGCTATGCGCTTGCGCCTCGACGCCTTTATTATTTCGGGATTTCTGCGCTCCTTGACGGTCATAGACTGTATAATCGCCTTGTTGCGGTGAATCTGCTTTTCGTCTATGTTCGCCGCGCCCGCCTTCATCTTACCCGACAGCCCGGGTATCATAGATACCATATCGCTGAGGCTTCCCATCTTTTTCATACTCTCGATTTGCGAAAGATAATCTTCAAGAGTAAAGGAATTTTCTTTCAGCTTCTTTTGGAGCTTTATAGCCTCCTCCTGCGAAATAGCGTCCTGCGCCTTTTCTATAAGCGTGAGCACGTCGCCCATTCCAAGTATTCTCGACGCCATTCTCTCGGGGTGAAAGGGCTCTATATCCTCCATCTTCTCGCCCGTGCCGCTGAACTTTATTGGCTTGCCGGTGACCGCTCTTATCGAGAGCGCCGCGCCGCCGCGCGTGTCGCCGTCCAGCTTTGTCATAATTACGCCCGTTATGTCGAGAGTCTTATTGAACGTGTCGGCAACCGTCACCGCGTCCTGCCCCGTCATACTGTCCACGACGAGAAGTATTTCCGTTGGCGCAACCGCTTTTTTGACGCGCACAAGCTCGTCCATGAGCTTCTCGTCGATATGCAGACGTCCCGCAGTATCGACAATCATAGTGTCGAAGCCGTTTCTAAGAGCGTATTCCACGCCATCTTTTGCGATTTTGACGGGGTCGATCTGCCCCATCGAGAAGCACTCCGTTCCCGCCTTTTTCGCGACGACTTTAAGTTGGTCTATTGCGGCGGGTCTGTATATGTCTCCCGCTACGAGCAGCGTTTTCTTGCCCTGACGTTTGAGGTATGCGGCGAGCTTTCCGCACATGGTAGTCTTGCCCGCGCCCTGCAAGCCGCACATCATATATACGGTTGGCTGTCTGTCCGAAACCGCGAGCTTCTGATGAGTGGAGCCCATAAGCGCGATGAGCTCGTCGTTGACGATTTTGACAATCTGCTGTCCCGACGTGAGAGATTTGAGTATTTCCTCGCCGAGCGCCTTTTCGCTCACCTTTGCGACAAAATCCTTGACTACGCCGTAGTTTACGTCCGCTTCCAAAAGCGCGACGCGTATCTCGCGCATAGCCTGCTTGATTTCCAGCTCCGTCAGCTTACCCTTGTTGCGGAGCTTGGAAAATATATGATTCATTCTGTCCGAAAGGTTTTCGAATAAAGCCATTCAGTCCTCCAAAATTTCTCTTATACGCGCGACGCATTTCTTTGCGCCCTCGCAGTCGTTTGAAGCCAACTTATAATCGACTTCGTCGAGCATAGCTTTAATTCTCTCGTCGCGCTCTACGAATAACAGCTTGCCGTCTATCTCTTCGAGATGTCTGACGCCCTTATTCAGTCCGTCAAGCACAGCCTGCCGAGATATTCCGCACTCCTCGGCTATCTCGCCGAAGGACAGGTCCTCGTCGTAACGCATACATATCATCTCGTTCTGCCTGTCTGTGAGCAGACACCCGTAATATGAACGTAACGTCGAAATTTCAAACCTATCCATAAACCGCCTTGCCGTCAAGCATTTTTGCATTACAATGATACGGCATAAAAAAAAGAGTGTCAAGCGTTTTTGCAATACACTCTTTATTTTTTCTTATAATTTTATATTGTAATAATTTATATTCTGTAAATTCGATGTTACGCGCCGCCTTTATTCACGCCTCTCCGCCAGCGAGTATTCTTGTCATAATTTCCTCCGCCGCACGCGCTTCTGCTTCCGCATACTCCGACTTATCGAAGTATCCGAACAGCCTTTTGAGTTTTTTATCGTCCGAACCGCCTTCGCCGAAAACTATTTCGTCGAACAGCTTGGAAATCTTCTCGTTATAAGAGCCTTTTTCTTCCTTTCGAGGCATATACTCTCCGTCAAATCAACGCGTTTATAAAATCCGTAGCGTCAAACGGAATGAGGTCGTCTATCTTCTCTCCGACGCCCACGTATATCACAGGCAAGCCGATTTCATCGGATATGGCGAGCACTACGCCTCCCTTTGCAGTACCGTCCAGCTTTGTAAGAATTATGCCGTCGGCGTCTATATCCTCGCTGAATATCTTTGCCTGAGAGACGGCGTTCTGTCCCGTGGTCGCGTCAAGCACGAGATACTTTCTGAAATCCGCGTCGGGCAGCTCCCTGTCCACGACCCTGCAAATCTTTTGCAGCTCCGCCATAAGATTTTTCTTGTTGTGAAGACGTCCCGCCGTATCTACGAGAATTACGTCGTTGCCCTTGGCCTTTGCCGAGGATATCGCGTCGAACACGACCGCGGCGGGGTCGGCGCCCTCGTTATGGCGGATTACTCTTACGCCCGCGCGCTGTCCCCAGACTTCCAGCTGTTCGCTCGCGGCGGCACGGAAAGTATCCGCGGCTGCGACTACAACGCTCTTTCCGTTTTCCTTGAACATATGCGCGAGCTTGCCTATCGCAGTAGTCTTGCCCACGCCGTTCACTCCCGAGAGCAGTATGACAAGCGGATATTCGTACCCGGGCACGTCATAATCTATATCCTCAATCATCAGACGTTTGAGCAAATCCTTGGCGTCCTCGGGCTTTTTGAGCTTTCTTCTGAAAATCTCCTCTTTCAGTTCCTCTACAAGATTCTCCGTAGCGGTTATGCCTACGTCCGCGGTCAGCAGCACCTCTTCGAGATTATCGTAAAACTCGTCGTCAAACTCCCTTGCGGAAAACGCGAAAAACAGCTTTTTGGAAAAAGCGTCTTTCGTCTTCTTCATAGCCTGCGCTATCTTCTGAAAAAATCCCATATGCACTGCCTCTGCCTTACTCGGCGGATTTCGCGTTATACTACGTAATATAATTACACAAAACCGCCGTCAAATATTCATATCTGTCGGTTTATTCGCTTATTTTGCGTGTTTAACAGCCTCTTCAAACTCGATCGACACAATTTTTGTGACGCCCTTTTCTTCCATCGTAACGCCGAATATCGTATCCGCATGGCGCATTGTGGGCTTTCTGTGCGTGATGACGATAAACTGCGTGTAATCGGAAAACTTTTTGAGGAATTCCGCAAACAGGTTGACGTTCGCGTCGTCGAGCGCGGCTTCGATTTCGTCCAGCACACAGAAAGGCATCGGCTTCAATCTGAGTATCGCAAACAGTATCGCAATAGCCGTAAGCGCGCGTTCGCCGCCGCTGAGAAGTCCTATGTTCTGCAACTTCTTTCCGGGGGGCTGAGCGAATATATCTATGCCCGCTTCGAGCACGTCGTCCGTCTCTTTGGTGTCGAGGCGCAGTTCTCCCTTGCCTCCGCCGAACAGCTGAGAGAATACGTCCTTGAAATTCTCGTTTATCTTTTCAAACGCCTCCGAGAACTTCTGCTGCATGTCCTCGGTGAGAGCCTGTATGACGATGTAAATATCGTCGTATGCCTTCTGAATATCGTCGCGCTGGGTCACCTGCTCGGCAAGGCGCTCTTCGGTCTCCTTCAAGGTCTGCACTGCGAGCTGGTTGACCTCGCCCAATCTGTTTCTCGCTCTTTTGAGCTCCGTGATTTCCGTCTGCGCGCCGTACGCCTTGAACTCCTCGTCCTTAAACTCCAACGCGTCGGTGTACGTAAGCCCGTAAACGTCGAGAATATATTCCTGCTGATTGCGAAGATCTATATCCACGTTTTCCAGCATACCCTCGTCTCTGGTCTTTTTCTCCGTGAGGACTGTCCTCTCGTCATAAAGCGCGGATTTGCGCTTGTCTATGGCGACGATTTCGTCGGATATGGTGCGCTTGCGCTCGGACAGCTCCGCAATATCCTTTTCGAGCTTGGCTATGCGTATTTCGTCCTCTTTGGAAAACTCCGTTCTCTCGGGCGCGCTCGTTATATTGTCCAGCTTGTTCTGTTCGGATTTGAGTCTGGCGATAATGTCCAGCTTTTCGTCTTCCAGCTCGCTCTTTTCTCTGCCCAGACGGAACAGCTCCTGCGAGAGCGAGTCCATCGCCGTCTTTATACCCATAACCTTGACGCGCAGCTCGGTGAATTGCTGAGATACGGTTTCGCGCTCACTCTTCTGCTTGCTGTTTTCGGATTTTGCCACAACGAGGTTTTCGTACTCGCCCTTCTTTTCGGTGACGAGTCTTTCGAGAGTGTCGACGGATGCGAGCTTGTTTGCAAGCTCCTTTATCTGCGCCTTTACGTTCTCGTATTCCTCGGCGTCCTGCCTTATCTCGTTCTGCAAGGCTTCCGTCACGTCGAACGCCTGCTTGGCTCTCTCCTCGCTCACTCCGACGTTGATACGCAGCTCCGCGATTTCCTTATTGAGCGAGTCTATGCTCTGCTCGCAGCTTGCGACCTCCGCCTGCTTTTCTGTGATGAGCGCGGTGGTGGTTGCGATATTTTTTTTCACCCTTTCAAGACTTTCGCGCAGCTGTTCTATCTTCCTATCCTGAGAAAGCAGACCGTTTGTGCTCCTGCGCGAGCCGCCCGTGATTTCGCCGCTCTTGGAGAAGACTTCGCCGTCCAGCGTGACGATTTTGAACGACTGATTGTACTTTCTGAAAATTCTTATCGCGTCGTCGACCGTCCTGACTATGACCGTAGTGCCGAGCAATGACGAAATGAATCTGTCGAATTTCTTATCGCAGTGAATAAGGTTGCTTGCGATTCCGCAACAGCCCTGTTCGTTCAGCACAGCCATATTCTCTCCCGCAAGAGAGTGCGGACGGCAGGACGTATGCGCTCTGAACGTGACGCGGCCGTAGTTTTTCTGCTTCAAGTAGTTTATAAGATCGCGGGCGTCCGTCTCCGTCTCGACGAGTATATTCTGCATAGCGCCGCCGAGCGCGTATTCTATCGCCGTTTCGTACTCGGACGGAACCTCTATAACCTCCGCGAGCACGCCCCAGATTTTGGAAGCGAGCATAGGATTGCCTTCGGAATCGCGCATCAGCTTCTTGACGGCTTCCTGATAACCGGAATAATCGCTCTTTATCTGCATTTCCAGCTTCAAATTGCCTTCGGCGAACACGCGCTTGGTTTCGAGGCTCTTAATATCCTCCTCGAAGGATTTGACCGCCTCCTGTGCTTCCAGCTTTTCGGATAAGGTCTCGTTATACTCTGTGGTTATCTGCCTCATTCTCTCCTTTGCTGCTTTGACGTTGCCGTCGTGTATGGCAAGGTTGGTGAGCTCCTCGTCAAGTCTCGCCTTCTTCTGGTTAAGCAACTCGAAGAGGGTCTTCGCGCGGGACTCGTTTATCTCCTTTTCCACCTGCAAGCCCGAGATATTGGCTTTCAGTTCGCCCAAATCCTCTATCGCCTTTATGTACTCTCTGTTTCTCGCGTCGAGGTCGCTCTCCTGCCCGTCCAGCGCGCTCGTAAGGCTGACGAGCTTTGCCTCTACCTCGGCAAGCTCCTTGGAAGCCTGTATGGAAGAGCGCAGCTCTTCGTCCTTTTTCTCGTTGGTGCTCCGAATAAGCTGCTCCTGTATACCGAGACGGTTGTCGACGGAGGTAAGCTCGTCGTTCAGACGCTTTATCTCGCTCTGAATATGAGATATACGCTCCTTGACGACGTTTGCCTCGCCCTCGAATCTCGCCGCGTCGACTTTGAGCGCGGTCAGCTCCGCGTTATACTCGTCGTACAGCCTGTCTATGCCGCCCGAGGTGATTATGCAGTCGTCGTACTTGCGCTCGCACTCCTGATACTCCATATTTTTCAGGCGGAGCTCCTTGTCGTACTGGTTTATGCGGTTTTGAATCTTCTGTTTTTTATCCTCGGTGTTGTCGTAATTGTACAGATACAGATTGACTTCGTTGTATTTGAGCTTCTCTGTGAGGTCGAAATACTTCTGCGCCGCCTCCGCCTGTTTTCTCAGCGGATTTATCTGCTTTTCGATTTCGGCGATGACCTCGTTGACGGTTTGAAGATTGAGCTTTGTCTTTTCCAGCTTACGCTCCGCTTCGTTGCGGTCGGCGCGGTTTTTGGAAATACCCGCCGCTTCCTCGAAGATATGACGGCGGTCGTCCGGCTTCGCCGACATAATTTCGTCGACTCTGCCCTGTCCGATAATGGAATATCCCTCTTTACCTATACCCGTATCACGGATAAGCGCGATTATATCGCTTCTGTTGCAGCGCGAATTGTTGAGATAATATTCGCTAAGTCCGCTTCGGTCCAGTTTTCTGGTGAAAATAACCTCATCGAACGGCAAGGTGTGAAACAGCCGTTGATTTTCGTTGTTGAAAGTGAGCGAAACCTCGCAGTAGGACATGCTTCTGCGCTTTTCCGTTCCCGCAAATATGACGTCCTGCATGCTCTTGCCGCGCAGCTGCTTTGCGCTGAGCTCGCCGAGCGTCCAGCGTATGGCGTCGGATACGTTGGACTTGCCGCACCCGTTGGGTCCGATAATAGCGGTTACGCCTTCCTTAAACGGAATTTCCACTTTATCCGCAAAGGATTTGAAGCCTCTGACTTCGATTTTTACGAAGTTTAACAAAATATATACCTTATTCCTTTTGTAATTATATATAAGAATATTAACATAAAATAATACACTAAGCAACAACTAAATATTATGTTTCACAAATGTTTCACAAAATATGAACCACATTTATATATCACTGATTATGCAGTCAAAATTAATCCGATTAGAATGCTAATTTTTTTATAATTTTCGTGAAACATAGTGTGTGAAACATCAGATAATTTCGGAAATAAATATAAAAAAATAGACAAAATTACAAGTTTATGTGTTCGAGCGCTACGCCTGCGGCGCATTGCTGCGCGCTCTTTTTGCTCTTGCCCTTACCTCTTCCCGCAACAACTCCGTCTAGCTTTACGTCAACCACAAACGTGGGATTATGTGACGCGCCGCTCTCCTCAACCGTCACGTACTCAACAGTCAGTCTGTGGCGCGTGGCGAATTCGTTAAGCTCCGACTTATAATCGCGATCCTCCGAATGCTTTATGCTTCCGTCGAAATGCTCTTTAAGCGCGTATAAAATGAATTTTTCCGCGCATTCCACGCTTCCGCTGTCCATATATATCGCGCCTACGACAGCCTCGAAAAGATTTGAAGCCACCTTCGTATGGTTGATTATTTGATATACCCTCTCGCCCTTGCCCACTATGAGATACTTGGCGATATCCAGCTTACCCACCGCCTTTTCCAGAGGATCCTGCGATACGATTTCGGATCGTCTGTACGTGAGCGCGCCCTCGTGCGCGTCGGGGTTTTCAGTCATCAGAATTTTAGCTACGATAAAATCGAGAATGCTGTCGCCGAGGAATTCCAGCGACTCATAGTTTTTAAGCGCGTCCCTGCTCGCGGAACTATGCGTAAACGCGCGTTCGAGCAACGCTTTGTTCGTAAACACGTATCCGATTTTATTTTCGATTTCGCTTATTCTTCTGCCGTCCATAAGCTCTGCGCTCCGCTGTACATAGCAATTTATAATCTGTGCCGAATGTCAATTTTCATCCGCTTCGGCGGCTGTCATACCGTTTGCGCGCGTAACGCCCTCGCGTATCTTCCGGCAAATATTCTTTCTCGCAAGGTCCTGCGCCTGCAATATGCTGGCGGTAATCGCGCTGCGCGACGACGCTCCGTGCGCCTTGACGATAACCTTGTTTACGCCGAGGAAACACGCTCCGCCCTGCGCGTTGAAATCCAGCTTAGCCTTTACGTCCTTAAAAACGGGTTTGAGCATAACCGCGCCGAGCTTTGGCTTCAATCCGCCTGCGTATACGCCGCGCTTTATCAGTTTTAGCAGCAGATTTGCGGTTCCCTCCGCAGTTTTGAGCGCAATATTTCCCGCAAAGCCGTCCGTCACGACAACGTCGAAGTCGCCCGTCAGCATATCTCTCGCCTCGCAGTTGCCGACAAAATTTATATCCTCGCTGCCCGACAGCAATTCGTATGCCTGCTTGCTAAGCTCGTTGCCCTTGTGCGCCTCCGCGCCGTTATTCAGAAGCCCTACCCTCGGCTTTTCGACTCCCAGCATCGCCTGCGCATATGATGAAGCCATAATCGCAAAGTGCAGGAGGTTTATCGGCTTGCAGTCCACATTCGCGCCACAGTCGCACAGCACGACCCCGTTGCCTTCGAGAGTGGGAAGTACGGGCGCAAGCGCGGGGCGGGATACGCCCTTGATTCTGCCGACCTTCATAAACGCGCCGACGAGCACCGCTCCCGTAGAGCCCGCGGACACAAATCCGCCCGCATCTTCGTCGCTTTTGAGCTTTTCAAAGGATTTCACAAGCGAGCTCTCCCGCTTGGTCTTTATCGCCATAGTCGGGCTTTCCTCGTTGCTTATTTCCTCTTTGGCGTCGATAATCTCCACACGGGATTTTTCGTATTCGCATTCCGCAAGAACGGGATTTATTTTATTTATATCTCCGACAAGGACGATTTGCACGTCTTTATCGGCATTAAGCGCGTCGATAGCGCCGTGTACGATTTCAAGCGGGGCGTTGTCGCCGCCCATAGCGTCAATGACTATTTTCATTCCGACCTCCGAATTCCCGCGCCGACGCGGATAAGCGCCTTTTATACGGGCGAATAGCACCGATACCGCGTTTATTCGCAATTCTATACAGCGTAAGGAATTTTTCTGCGCAATATAAAAAAAGAGTGCGAATATTACACACTCTTTTCAGTTTTCAGTTTTCGCTCTTTTTGTCGACTATCAGTTCGCCGTCATAGTAGCCGCACTTGGGGCAAACCTGATGGTTCTTTTTCAGCTCGTGGCATTGCGGACAAGCCGAAAGAGCGGGAGTAGATAGCTTCCAGTTTGCAAAACGCGACCTTCCTTTGGATTTGGAAATTTTATTTTTCGGTACTGCCATATATTTATTCCTCCGATATTACAGATTATGTGCATCAAACAGCCTATTAAGTATATAAAATAAACTCCCGCTTGTCAAACGCTTTTTGCAAGTTGTGTTCGTTTTATATATTTTGTTTTGCCGCCCGACTGTTTTTACTCTCAAAGAGCGATAGCCTTTGTCTCTCTGGCGATGGAAAGCTCCTCGTTTGTGGGCAGGATGAGCACTTTCACTCTGCTCTCGGGCTTGGAAAGCTCCTTTACGCCGTCGCCGTTGTCCTCGTTCGCCTCGAAATCGAAATCAACGCCGAGATATTCCATATCGCTCATCACGAGTCTGCGCATATATGAGCTATGCTCGCCTATGCCGCCCGTAAACACAATCGCGTCAACGCCGTTGAGCACCGCGGCGTAAGATCCGATATATTTCTTTATGCGATACGCCGCGACCTCGACAGCCAGTTTCGCTTTTTCGTTGCCGTCGTTTATAGCCGCTTCCAGATCGCGCATATCGGAGCTTAACTCGCTTACGCCCATCATTCCGCACTTCTTGTTGAGATACTGCACGGTCTCCTCCGCGCTCATCCCCAGTTTCTGCCTTATATAATCCACCGCCGCGGGGTCTATATCGCCGCTGCGCGTGCCCATAACCAAGCCTTCGAGAGGCGTAAAGCCCATAGACGTATCAAGGCACTTTCCGTCCTTGACGGCGGATATCGAAGAGCCGTTGCCGAGGTGGCAGACGATAATTCTGCTGTTCTTGCCTCCGAGAATCTTTATCGTCTCCTCGCTCACGAACTTGTGCGACGTGCCGTGGAAGCCGTATCTTCTCACCTTATGCTCGTTGTATACCGAGTACGGAATGCCGTACATATACGCCTTGGGCGGCATCGTGCTGTGGAAGGTCGTGTCGAAAACCGCCACCATAGGCACGCTCGGCATAACCTCGCGGCAGCTCTTGATGCACGCGATATTGCCGGGCATATGAAGAGGTCCAAGCTCCACATTCTTCTCGCATATGCGGATAACCTCGTCGTCAATCAGCACCGACTCCTTGAAATCCTCCGCGCTGTGAAGCACGCGGTGTCCGACTGCGGATATCTCGTCCGTAGAGGAAATCGCGCCGTAATCCTTATCGACCATAGCTTTGAGCACAAGCTCGATAGCCTCCTTATGGTCCTTCATATCCTTTTTAATATTCAGCTTTCTGCCGTCGGCGGTCTTCTGCGTAAGCTCGCCGCCCTCGAACGTAATGCGCTCGCAAAGTCCTTTGAGCACCGCCTCTTCCGTCTCCATGTCGATAAGCTGATATTTGAGCGAGGAGCTGCCCGCGTTGATAACCAATATTTTCATATATATTCCCTCCCGTTACGCTTTTACGGACTGCAATGCCGTGATTGCGGCAACCGCCGCTATATCCTCCGCCACGCAACCGCGGCTAAGATCGTTGACGGGCAGCGCAAGCCCCTGCATAATAGGACCTATCGCCATACAGCCGCCGAAACGCTGGGCTATCTTATAGCCTATATTGCCCGCGTCGAGGTTGGGGAACACAAGCACGTTCGCCTGACCCGCGACGGGACTGCCCGCCGCCTTCTGATTTGCAACCGAGTCGACGATGGAAGCGTCGAGCTGAAGCTCGCCGTCCACGCAGATTTCGGGATGCTCCGTTTTTATCATATTGTAAGCGGATTGCACCTTTTCCACAGACTCGTGCTTTGCGCTGCCTTTCGTGGAGAAGGAAAGCATAGCGACCTTAGGCTCCATATGGCAGATTTTCTTCGCGCTGTCCGCAGCGGCGACCACGATGTCTTTAAGCTGCGAATCCGTCGGATAAGGGATGACCGCGCAGTCGGAGAAAATGTATGCGGGGTATTTCTTATACGCAAAGGTCTCGGGAGGCACCATCACGAAACAGCTGGATACCGAGCTTATTCCGGGAGCCGCCTTTATCACCTGAAACGCCGCGCGCGACACGTCCGCAGAGCTGAACACCGCGCCGCCTACGACGCCGTCCACGTCGCCGCGCTTGAGCGCGACGCACGCGTAAAACATATTGTTGCCCGTGACCGTCGCAAGAGCCTGCTCGCGCGTCATACCCTTAGCCTTGCGAAGCTCGTACAGCGTATCGGCGTATTCCTCCGCCTTCGGGCTCGTCTTGGGGTCGTCAAAGACCACTCCCGAAAAATCCACCTCGGGGAACTGCGCCTTAGCCTCTTTCTCGTTTCCGATAAGAACGACCTTGCAAACGCCCTTCTTCGTCAGTATCTCCGCCGCTTTCGCCGCGCGGATATCGAAGCCCTCCGCAAGCGCGATAGTCTTGCCGAGCTTTGCCGCTCTTGCCATCAATTCTTCAACAAATTGCGTCATATAATCTCCTATTTCATTGCAACCGTTTGCAATTACATAAAATTTGTATATAATTATAAATACTTTGCTTGCAAAAATCAACAAAAAGAGGGCTTCATTTGAAAATTACGGCAATCATAGCTGAATACAATCCCTTCCACAACGGACATCTTAAACAGCTTCGCCTCGCAAAGCGCGAGACGCAGGCGGACGTGCTCGCAGTAGTTATGAGCGGCTCTTTTACTCAGCGCGGCGACCTTTGCGTATGCGACAGAGCTACGCGCGCGCAGTGGGCTATACAGGCGGGGGCGGATATAGTGTTGGAGCTTCCGACCGTCTACACCCTCTCCCACGCGCAGGGCTTTGCCGAGGGCGCGATAAAAACCCTCGGTATGCTCGGCGAATTTACGCTTTCTTTCGGCACGGAGGCGGAGGAGCTCAAAGACCTGAATATGGCGGCGGAGTTTATGAGAAGCGAAAGCCGAGACGTCTCCGACCTGCTCAAGGGCTATCTGAATCAGGGCTACTCGGTCGCAAAGTCGCGCACCTTGGCGGTCGGCGCGGTCGCTCCCGACGTCGCGAATATGCTCATGTCCCCAAACAATATTCTCGCGGTCGAATATATGAAAGCCGCAAGAGCATACGCGGGCAAAATAAATTTCCATTCCGTCGTACGCAAGCCCGACGACGGCAAAAAATATCTCTCGTCCACCGCCATACGCGAAATGATGAGATACGGCGAGGATATAACGCCGTTCGTCCCAAAATTCGTGCAAATCGAAAATCCGATAAGCGTTGAAAAATACGGAGCCATATCCGCCTATGCGATGAAGGCGATGACTCCCGCGCGACTGGGCGAAATCTATAACGTAAGCGAGGGAATGGAAAACCGCATTTCAAAAGCGGAGTTCAACGATATGAGCGGGTTTTTGGAGCTTACGAGCAGAAGATACACGCGCTCTACCATAAAGCGTATAGCCGCGTGCGCCACGCTCGGACTTGACAAAGAGCTTGCCGCGCTCGCGGAATCCGAAAAGCCGTACTGCACGCTGCTCGCAATAAGACCGTCCAAGAAAAAACTTCTGCTGCCTCTGCTCGCGGCAAGCGAGGGATACTTCTATTTCAAGCACTCCGACTGCCCGCAGGACAGCCCCGTACGTCCCCTCATCGACCTCGACGAAAAAGCGGCGAAAATACGTAATTTATGTCAGCCCTCAAAATCGAACGGTTGAGAAATTACAACGATTTATTGTCAAAATCGCTATTTTAACTTAATAAATATGCGCTTAAACTCCGTATTCTGAAATTGAAGCGGAGTTTTTTAATTAAAGTATCATTTACATCGGCGACATAATTTACGCTCGCATTCGGTCAAGTCGGAATATTCGCGCGCAACAGGCATATTCTCTTGTATGAACGGATTTTTACGTGAGCGCAAAAATTATGAAAAAAATCCGACCTCCGTATCAAAAGGCAAGGTCTTCGCCTGCATAGGCATTATCGCTTTTATGATTATGATGCTCGCGCGCCCCGACTATTATCTGGATTCGGCGCGCAGAGGTCTGGCGCTGTTTGCGACAAGCGTTTTGCCATCTCTGTTTCCGTTCTATTTCTTTTCACTGCTTCTCACGTATATTGGCGCCGCCAAAACCGTTTCGGGAATATTTCAGAAGCCCGTAAGGCTTTTGTACAACGCGCCTAAGGAAAGCGCGTACGTACTGCTTCTCAGCATGCTGTCGGGCTATCCCGTCGGCGCGAGTATGACGGCGGAGCTGTACGAGGCGGGCAAAATTACAGAGAAAGAGGCAAAATCGATCGCCGCGTTTGCATCTACGTCGGGTCCCGTGTTTATGCTCGGCACCGTCGGAAGCGCGATATTCGCAGACGTCAGAATCGGAGCGGTTATTCTTGCCGCGCACTATCTGGCGGCTATCGTCAACGGATTGGTTTTCAGAGTGCGCAAGCGCGGCGGCGAAATTATGCCAAAGCGCACAAGAGGCTTCCGCCGAAAACATACCGCGACCGATAAAACGCAAATTATGCCGTCTGAAAACAGCGGAGTTCATAATACCGAATATACGCGAAAGGATACTTTCGCGGCGGAAATTATGTCACAGCGCGAAAGCATATCCCAAAACGTAGCCCGTGCGGAAATTATGACGCGCGACGACCACGATTCAATTATGTCGCGCACAATCGCAAATTCCACGATAAATATGCTGTTTGTGGGCGGATACATCGTGCTGTGCGGCATGCTTGCGGACACTGCCGCTCTACTCGGCGTCGAGAGGCTTCTGACATCCGCGTTCGGCTCGCAAACCGCAGACGTGCTTACCGCCCTGCTTTACGGACTTATCGAGATGACGAGAGGGTCAATCGTATGCGCGCAATGCGAGCTGAGCCATATAGGAATCGCGCTCTGCGCCGCGATTATATCCTTCGGAGGGCTGTCTGTTATGTTGCAGAATTATACCTTCCTGTCCAAATGCCGTATGAGCTTTTCCGCCGTAGCTTTGAGAAAGCTCGTTCAAAGCGTAATCGCATTCGTACTCGCGCTGGCTTTTTCTTACCTGCTTTAAGCTCTTTTCAAAAATCAAAAAATATGTCATAATATATTGACTTTTTCGCGACCTACTATTTATAGTGAGAGCAGAAATTGTAGTTTTCACCAATTTCAGGAGGCATTATGAATAAAAATTGGAGTAACACGGCGCTTGTTGCTTATTCTCTGTTACCCAAAATTGTTCGCGAACTCAATTTTGGGGTCAAAACAAGGATAAATTCGACGTTTCAGAGCCGCCATTTAAGGATAGGAATCAGCAACGAACAGCTTATAGACCAAATTCTCGAACTTACGGAAGAAAAGCGTAAAATCGTGAATTTGCGCTATATCGTGGGTCAGGCGCTCGATAAGCTGTCAGCTGCCGACAGAGACGTTCTCATTGCAAGGATAATCGACAAAAAAACATATCAGACGATATCCGAGGAAAACGCCGTCGCCCTGCGCACGGTTTTCAGGCGCGTGAGCAATGCGGAAGCGGCATATGCGAAGGCTCTGAATCTTGCGGGCTATTCGGAGGATTGGTTCGAGCGCGAATACGGAAACGACAGGTACATAGCCCCCATTCACGAGCGAGTTATGAAAGACAAATACTTCGTGGCAAAAAACCTATGATAAACGTGAGCTTTGTTGTGCGTAAAGGTCTTGCTGCGTACGTAACGGAAAATATACGGTAATCCGACAGTCTCCCCTAAAACGGAAATGCGGACGCTTCGTCCGCATTTCCGTTTTATGTCTTTTGACAAAAACCAATTTTATGCAAATTGTGATTTATTAAACTCTCCGAACGCGTTCTCCCGCGTCAATTATCCTCGGGCACCGATATTCTGAGATATGAATCCACATTGAACGCGTTCCAAGGCGCGGCTTCGGGCGGATACACTCTGAAAACCATAGTCTTTCCGCTCACGGGATGGTTGAACCTAAGCTCCGTCGCCCAAAGACACATCGGTACGCCCGCTCTGCCGCCGTTGCCGTATCTCCTGTCTCCTACGATAGGCGTGCCCATTCCCGCCATCTGAACTCTTATCTGATGACCTCTTCCCGTTATCAGCTTCACAATCACGAGGCTGTAGCCCTGCTTCTCGCACAGCACCTTGTAATCGAGCTCCGCATATTTCGCTCCCTCCGTGAGGGCGGGTACTATTTTCACCGTATTCGTATCCGAAAACTTTTTCAGATAACAGCGCAGCTTATCCGCTTTGTAGCGCGGCACTCCGTCGAGCACGGCAAGATACTTTTTATCCACCTCTCCGTTCTTAATCGCCTCGCATAATCTCTCCGCGGCTTTGGACGTCTTTGCGAATACCATAACTCCGCCCGTAGGTCTGTCCAGACGGTGCACCAGACCGAGATACGCGTCACCCGATTTGTTGTACTTTTCCACAAGATACTCTTTCAGCATAGAAAGCATATCGGGGTCGCCGCTTGCATCCGCCTGTACGGGGATATCAATCGGCTTGACGACGACAAGCAGGTGATTGTCCTCAAATATAATCTGCAAATCCTTGTAAGTCATATGTTTTTCCTTTTAGAACTCCGCAAAAGCGGTGCAGCCCTGCGGTAATATCAAGCCCTCCTCCGTAGCGATTCCTATTTCGTCCGCGTCTATTTTCGCGTCGGCGGGCAAAGCGAGTTTGAGCACATTTGACATGACGGCGGGCTGTAAGCCCGTTGTATAGCTGTTCAGACATACGAACAGCGGTCTGTCGCTAAGGAGCTTTGCTATAAGCTCCGCAAGCTCGGATATGCCGTCCTCTATCTTCCACTTTTCGCCGTTCGGACCTCTGCCGAAGCTGGGAGGGTCGAGTATGATTGCGTCGTATCTCCTGCCCCTTTTAAGCTCCCTTGCGCAAAACTTGAAGCAGTCGTCGATTATGTAGCGCATTCCCGAATTGTCGAGTCCGCTCAGACGTACATTCTCGCCCGCGCGCTCCACCATAGCCTTTGCGCCGTCCACGTGACACACGTCCGCTCCCGCGCGCTTGCACGCAACCGAAGCCGCACCCGTGTATCCGAACAGATTGAGCACGCTTATCTTTCTGCCCGCGCCGCTTATCAGCTTCATCATTCTGTCCCAGTTGGTCGCCTGCTCGGGGAAAAGCCCAGTATGCTTGAAGCCCATCAGTTTGAGCGAAAAGGCGAGGTCGCGCCAATGCAGGACGAATTCCGTGTTTATTTCGCGGTTAAACACCCATCTTCCGCCGCCCGTCGCGCTCCTCTCATAGACGGCGTCTATATCGGGATAAGACCTCAGCGGCTTTTTCGCGTGCCATATAATCTGAGGGTCGGGGCGCAGGAGCGTAAGTTCTCCCCACCTCTCCAATTTTTCGCCGTCGCCCGTAGCTATGACGGAATATTCCGACCAATCGGGAGCTATTCTCATATCAGTCCTCTTTCTTTTTGACGGATATTACAACCTTATGCCCGTTTATATCGAGCTCCTTGGTGAAGCCGTCCACCGTCGACACAATGCCGTCGCAGAGCACGTCGGAGAAGAATTTCGCATCGTCGAGCACGTCCTTTGCGATGCCGTCGGCAACGTATCCCATCAATATATGGTCGGTCACCTCGAAGCCCGCTTCCTTTCTCATATTCTGAACCTTGCTGACGATTTCGCGCTCTATGCCCTCGCGTATCAAATCCTGCGTAAGCGCGGTGTCGAGCACGACGGTCGTCTCGCCGTCCGATTCGGAGGAAAATCCCTCCTTATTCTTGGCGGTGATAAGCAGGTCTTCCTCGCTGAGCACGATTTTCGTGCCGTCGATTTCGCAGGTAAACTCGCTCTTTACGTCCTCGTCGGTGCCGCGTATGCTCCTGTATTCCTCTTTGAGCTTATCCATAGCTTTGCGATTTTTGATAGCGGCGATTATATCCTGCGGACGCTCCGCAAGAAGCGTGCGTATCTTGCCCAACAGAGCGCCGTATCTCGGTCCCAGAGTTTTAAGCTGCGGCTTGATTTCGTAGCTCACAAAGCTGTCGTCTCCAGACGACTGCTCCACCTCTTTTACGTTCAGCTCGTCCTTTACAAGGTCTTTAAGCTCTACGGGTAATTCGTATTTACCGTCGTAGATAAGTCTTCCGAGCGGCTGTCTGTTCTTGAGATTGGATTTGTTTCTCGCCGCTCTGCCGAGGACGACGAGCTTCAATACGTTGTCCATTCCTCTTTCGAGCGTTTTATTTATATACTTTTCATCCGCGACGGGGAAATCGCAAAGGTGTACGCTCTCGGGAGCTGTTTTATCGAAATTACGCACCAGATTCTGATAGATATTCTCCGCCATAAACGGCACGTACGGCGCAAGCAGCTTGCTGAGCGTGGCGAGCACCGTGTACAACGTCGTATAAGCCGCCTGCTTGCTCTTTGTCATCTTGCTTCCCCAGAAGCGGTCGCGGGAGCGGCGCACGTACCAGTTGGAGAGGTTGTCCACAAATTCCGCAATAGCGCGTGAGGTCTCCGTAATCTTATATTCGTTCAAGCCCTCGTCCACAGTATTTATAAGAGTATTCAGACCCGACAGTATCCACCTGTCCATAACGTTGAGTTCCTGCTCCTCGAGCCTATGCTCGGTCGGGTCGAACTTATCGATTTCGGCATACAGAACGTAAAATGCGTAGGTGTTCCAAAGCGTGCCCATAAACTTGCGCTGGGACTCGCTTACGTTATCCGCCGAGAACCTCGACGGCAGCCACGGAGCCGATGCGGTGTAGAAATACCACCTCGTCGCATCAGCGCCCTGCTTATCCAGCACCGTCCATGGATCTACGACGTTGCCCTTGTGCTTGGACATCTTTATGCCGTCCTTGTCGTTGACGTGTCCGAGAACAATACAGTTTTTGAAGGGCGCGCGCCCGAAAAGAATCGTGCTCACCGCAAGCAAGGTATAAAACCATCCGCGAGTCTGATCCACCGCCTCGGATATGAAATCCGCGGGGAATACTTCGTCGAATATCTCTTTGTTTTCAAAGGGATAGTGCCACTGCGCAAAGGGCATCGAGCCGCTGTCAAACCAGCAGTCGAGCACCTCGGGAGTACGCTCCATTGTTCCGCCGCATTCGCACTGCCACTTTACCTCGTCTATATAGGGGCGGTGCAGCTCTATATCATGTTCAAGCCCGCCTTTTTGGCGAAGCTCCTCTCTCGAACCTATCACGTGAATCTTTCCGCACTTGCTGCAAACCCAGATAGGCAACGGAGTGCCCCAATACCTTTCGCGGGAAATACCCCAGTCTATCACGTTTTCGAGGAAGTTGCCCATACGTCCGTTCTTTATGGTTTCGGGCATCCAGTTCACCGACGCGTTGGACACGAGCAGCTGCTCCTTGACGGCGGTAACTTTGATGAACCAAGAGCTTCTGGCATAGTAAAGCAGCGGAGTGTCGCAGCGCCAGCAATAGGGATAGCTGTGCGTAAACCTCATCGTTTTGAACAGCTTATTCTCGCGTTTGAGTCTCTCGATTACGAGCTTGTCGCCCTCTTTGCAGAACGTTCCCGACATATCCGTGACCGCTTCCTTGAAGCAGCCTCTGTCGTCCACCATCTGCACGAAGGGAAGCCCGTACTTCTTGCCCACTCTGCCGTCATCCTCGCCGAACGCGGGAGCGATATGCACTATGCCCGTGCCGTCGGTGAGCGTGACGTAATCGTCGTTGACGACGAAATACGCCTTTTCCTTGAAATCGTATTTGTAATCGAATAGAGGCTCGTATTCGGTATATTCGTAGTCCTGTCCTTTCCTTACGTCGACTTTAACGTAATCGCCGTCGGGGAACAGCTTCTCCACAAGCGCGTCCGCAAGGATATAATACTCGCCGCGGGTCTCTATCTTGGCATAGTCCTCCTTGCCGTTCATACAAAGCGCAGTGTTGGACGAAAGCGTCCAAGGCGTTGTCGTCCAAGCGAGGAAATAGGTGTTTTTCTCTTCTTTGAGCGCGAATTTTACAAATGCGGAGGTCTCCTCCACGTCCTTGTAGCCCTGCGCCACCTCGTGTGAGCTGAGCGCGGTTCCGCAACGCGGACAGTATGGCACGATTTTATATCCCTTGTAAAGCAGACCCTTGTCCGCCATCTGCCTTATCGCCCACCACACGGATTCGATATAGTTGTCGTCATAGGTAATATACGGATTTTGCATATCCGCCCAATAGCCTATCCTGTCCGACATCTTCTGCCATTCGTCGGTATACTTAAAGACGGATTCCTTACACTTTTTTATAAAGGGCTCGATGCCGTATTTCTCTATTTCCTGCTTTCCGTCGATGCCGAGCAACTTTTCGACCTCGAGCTCTACCGGAAGACCGTGCGTATCCCAGCCCGCCTTTCTTAATACGTGATAGCCCTTCATCGTCTTGTATCTGGGAACGATATCCTTCATAACGCGCGTAAGAATATGACCGATATGCGGCTTGCCGTTTGCCGTAGGCGGTCCGTCATAAAAACTGAACTCGGGCTTACCCTCGTTTTTCTTGACGCTCTTTTCAAAAATATCGTTTTGCTTCCAAAATTCGAGAACCTCTTTCTCGCGTTCGACGAAATTCAGATTGCTGTCAACAGGCTTGTACATATTGTGAACCTCTTCGGGTATTCTTTATAAGATTTATTAATTATAAACAATAAGCATAAAAAACGCAAGAATTTTGCCGCAAACCGAAAAAATATTGCGATTTTTCAAAACCTGTTTGACAAAAGCGCGCGATATGTTAAAATATACGCACATAAGAAAAGCGAAAATATTTCGCGGGCGTAGTTTAATGGCAAAACGAGAGCTTCCCAAGCTTTTGTCGTGAGTTCGATTCTCATCGCCCGCTCCACGAAAAATGCGTGCCACACGGCGCGCATTTTTTCGTTAATAAGGGTGATACGTGCCTTATTTGAATTTTTAGTAACAAAAAATCTGTTCAGGTATATGCTCTATTATCATTAAATACACTAATCGTGTATTAGAAATATTAAATACACGATACGTATTATTTACAATATTTCATCAACTTTTATGCAAAATCGTGCTCTTATGCAACACAATACGTGCTTTTATGCATAAATACTTGCTAAATATTTCTTATAATGACCCAATAAGTATCGGCGTGCGTATTTACATATCCTTTATTTGTGCTATAATAATTTATCATAAAATTACGGTAGGCAACGTATGAACGTACTTGAAACCACACATCTGATAAAGGCGTACGGCGACAAAAAGGTGCTCGACGACGTCAGTGTAACCGTGCGCGAGGGAGATATTTACGGGCTTGTCGGTAGAAACGGCGCAGGCAAAACCACCCTTATACGCGCAATACTCGGGCTTGTGCTCCCAAATAGCGGAGAAATAAAAATAAACGGCGCGGTCGGACCTCAGGCTCTGGAATACGAAAGACACAAAATCGGGTCTCTTATCGACAGTCCCGCGCTTATCATGCATCTTTCGGCTATCGACAATCTCAAAGCCGCGGCGCTCGCTTTCGGCAGATACGACGAGTCGAAGCTGCGAGAGCTTCTTCACACGGTCGGACTTAATGCGGACGACAAGCTGAAAGTCAAAAACTTCTCCCTTGGTATGAAACAACGTCTGGCAATCGCAATCGCGCTGATAGGCGAGCCGCAGATACTCATTTTGGACGAACCCGTCAACGGTCTCGACCCCGCGGGAATATTTGAGGTCAGAGAGCTTCTGCAACGCCTGAACCGCGAGCAGAGAATCACTATTCTCATATCCTCTCACCTGCTTGCGGAGCTCGGGAAGCTGGCTACGTGCTACGGAGTTATAGAGGGCGGAAAACTTGTCAAGGAGCTCAGAAGCTCCGACCTCGACGAGCTTTGCCGTCCGTACATCAAGGTTGTTGTTGGCGACCTTAAAGTGGCGCTGAACATTGTTGTGGAGAATTATCATGCGCACGACTTCGAGATTATGCCCTACAACACCCTCGCGCTTTACGACCTGTCGAGAGGCATTCCGCAGGTTGCGGAGATGTTTGCAAATGCGAACGTGCCCGTGCTTAGCATAACTCAGTGCGAGGGAGATTTGGAATCTACGTTCATTTCACTTATGGGAGGGCTCGGTCATGAGAAACAATGATATGGCGTGTCTGCTTAAAGCCGACCTTTTCAAGCTCAAAAAACATAAAAGCGTCTGGATAGGAATGATCGTTTCCTTTGCCGTAATTCTTTTGTCGTACTGCATTTACTGGCTGGGACTTACTTTCGTAGACGCCAATGCAAACGACCCCCTGCTTACCCTTTCCTTTCTGGATATGGGAAGAGGCATACTTGCGGGCTATTCTGAAAACGGAATGGTGCCCTTCCTTGTGCTTATCATCACTTGCATTTTTGTCGGAAAGGAGTTTTCAAACGGAACAATGCGAATTCTCGTGTCGCGCGGCGCAAACAGAGTCAGGCTGTATTTTTCCAAATGGCTTTCTCTTGCCTGTCTGATTGCGGTTTACTCAGTATTCACATTCCTTATTTGCGGCATTTTCACCTCATTTAAGGGCTACGGCATAGATTTCGACGCACACCAGTTCGGTCTGCTTATGCGGTGCTTCTTCCTGCAACTGCTATGCAATCTGGGCACTATGTCCATCGTGCTTATGCTCGCGTTTCTGATACGTTCGAGCGGAGGCTCCTTGGGCGCGGCAATCGGCGCGTATATCGCGCTTTCGATAGTGCTGAGCATAATCGCCGTTACGAGCGTCGCCACAAAGGGAATGAGCACCGAATGGCTCAACTTTATGCCTATGCAGCAATCGGAAATCGCCTCTTCTCTGGAAAAGCTGAGCGCGTCTGATATCTGCGCCGTCGTTATTATGCCGATTGTGTACGGCGCCCTGTCAACGGTCATAGGTCTCTTAACGTTTTTGAAGCGCGACGTAAAATAATCGGATTATAACAGGAATTGTACAAGGACTAATTGGAAAATTGCTTGTATGTGCAGGCAAATTCGATAAGATAAAAGCGGCATACAGCCGCTTTTAACTTATCCGTCGAACATGCGAGAGCATATACGGTTTTTGCTATGTTGAAAAGGAATGTTTTCCGCCTTTTACGACAAAATTTAGCTGTCCCGCAAATTCAAATTGCGCTTGCCAAACACGCGCATAAGTGATATACTTTGTAAGCCGTGCTAGACGGGGAGCTTGCGGTGCCCTGTAAACTGCAATCCGCAACAGCAGTGTCGAACGCCGTCCGAGGCCTAGATTATGGTTGGCTGCGCGCTGCAAGGAGTGTAGATATCAAGGTCCCGTGCAATGTCATGCTGTGAACCGTGTCAGGGCTTGACCGCAGCAGCACTAAGCAGATTTTGGCGTGTGCCACGGGGAAACTTTGAAGGAGCCACCTACTGCGTTACCGCTTCGGTAGTCTACGTCGGAGACGGTGCACGGTTTTCATAACCCTATCGCTTTGGCGGTAGGGTTATGAATTTTTAGTTAATTTATTATACTTAAATAGAACTCCCCCCCCCTTCCTCATGTGTTCACCCTAATCAAGCCGGGTGGCGTCGAACTCTGCAAGGGCGCACGGTGAGTACTCTAAAATTAATAGCCCCCCCTCTTTCCCTGCGGCTCCCACCACTCGAATTAGGAACGTACATTATTTAACGTTCCGTCGCTCGCGGGGGAGACAGTCGGCGCTCGCATATACAAGCATAGAGCTCTGTTTATGTCACTCGCTCACAGGCAGAAAACAGAATTGCCTGTTCGCTTGTACATAGCGTCAAGCTCGGCACTCAGGCAGGCGCGCGCCCTGCACGCGCTAGTGCAGTCTCTTGAATGAGTGTTCGTCGTATTCACTTCAAGCTGGATGGTGACGTGCTCTGCAAGGGCAAACGTCGGGTACTCTAAAATGAATAGCCCACCCCTTCCCTTCGGGCTTTCCCCTCCCGCTCGGAATAGGAACGCTTTCTGCTTATACTATACGTTGCTCACGGGAGGGGAACTCGGCGCTCGCATATACAAGCATAGAGCTCT
>CANDBF010000022.1 GCA_947382865.1 uncultured Clostridia bacterium | reverse complement strand
ATTTGAGCACGTAAACGTTAAGCCTGTCGGGCAGCAACGCCCTCGTCACGTTTCTGACGTCCTGATTTTTGCGCTCCCCAAAGTCTCTGAGTATACGCGCTTCCAGCTTAGCAACGTCCAAAGACGGCTTCAAATCCAGTTCCAGACGCACGTTTTCCGTTCTGTTTATGTACGACGACAGCGTAAGAGCTATCGGTCCCGACAGTCCCATGTCCGTGAACATAAGCTCGCCGAATCGGCTTTCGATACGTTTTCCGTTCTCGTTATAGGCGGTCAATTCCACGTTTTTCAGAGCGATACCCTGCAACGTCGGAATCGACTGTTTTACGTGTATAGGCACAAGCGCCTGCTTCGGTGCGACGATTTTATGTCCGAACTTTTTCGCAAACGTATAGCCGTCACCCGTCGAGCCCGTAGACGGATAGCTTATGCCGCCCGTAGCGACTATTACCTTATCGAAGCGTATATCCGACTTGTCCGTATTCACGGTAAATCCGTCTTCGGAAGCGATTATATCGGTCACCGTGCAATTCAGGAATATTTTCACTCCCGCGCTTCTAAGCTCTTTTTCAAGGGTCTTATTAACATCGGACGACTTCTGCGAGAGCGGAAAAACTCTGTTTCCCCTTTCGGTTACAAGCGGCAGTCCCGCTTCCTCGAAAAACGACATAACGTCCTGCGGAGTGAACGAATACAGCGCCGAGCGCAAAAACCTTTCGCCGTGTACGATATGCGCAAACAACTCGTCCATATCGCAGTCGTTGGTCAGATTGCAGCGTCCCTTGCCCGTAATATAGATTTTTTTGCCTATCTTCTCGTTTTTTTCAAGCAGACAGACTTCCGATCCGCCGCGCGCGAGCGTTATCGCCGCCATACAGCCCGCCGCGCCTCCGCCTATAACGCATACTCTCATAGCGCAAACTCCGCACCGCGCATTTTATCGAGCACGCCGTAATCGGTGCCAAGCATCTGTAAGGGCGTTATCGTGATATATCCCTTTTCGCAAAGAGCGCAGTCGCCCTGCTCGTCGCGCGGATAATTTTTGAGAGAATGCCCGTCTATATAGTATCTTTCCCTGCCGTCGCCGTCCTTAACGCAAAAATAATTTTCCTCATATGGGCGATATGTTATGGGCGCGACCCTTACGCCCTTTATACTCTCTCTGTCGGCGCAGGGAATGTTCACGCTGAGCGTAATATTTTCCGTCGCATATGACAGAAGTTTTTCAAGGTTTTCCGCAATAAAATCCGCCGCGAACGCATATTCCTCGCCGCCGTGGGCGCGAAGAGATATCGCAACGGACGGGATTCTGTGGAAAGTGCCCTCCTGCGCCGCGCCGAACGTACCCGAATAAATTATATCCGAGCCTATATTGAGCACCGAATTTATCCCCGACAGCACAGCGTCGAATCTCCTGTCCTTAAAAAGATACTTCACCGCAAAAATCACGCAATCGGCAGGAGAGCCGTCTACGGCATAGGTCTCGACGCTCATACCCTCTACCTTGCGATAGGATATTCCGCCGAAAAAATTCACCATATGCGAATATCCCGACCGCTCTCCGTCGGGAGCGACCACGACTATGTCGTGCTCCCGCGACAGTCTGTTTGCGAGCGCCTGTATTCCGACCGCGTCGTATCCGTCGTCGTTTGCGATAAGTATGTTCATTTTCATTCCCTTTCAAATCAACCGATAGTCTTTCGCACAATCAGCGCTGAAGTCCGCACAGCTTTGCGAGATATGCCACTTCCGTATCGCTAAGGTCTCTCGCTCCGCCTCTGGGCAGTCCGCCGAGTCTTAGCTCTCCGATTGCTACGCGCTTCAAAAATATTACGTTTTTCTCAACCGCCTCGAACATTTTGCGGATTTCCCTGTTTTTTCCCTCAAAGATTATGACTTCCAGTCTCGTATCGTCGTTCTCAACGCCGGTGACCTTAACCTTGCAGCGACCGTACTTCACGCCGTCCACCGACACGCCCTTTCTGAGCCTCGCAAGGTCGCTTTCCTCTATCGAACCCTCGATTTTTACTATATAAGTCTTTGGAATTTCGCTCGACGGATGGGTGAGCCTAAACGTCATATCGCCGTCGTTGGTGAGCAAAAGCAATCCTTCGCTGTCGTAATCCAACCGTCCCACGGGGTAAATACGCTTATCCTTGTATCCGTCCAGATAATCCATAACCGTCTTGCGCGGCGATTTTTTTACGTTTACGTCCTCCGCCGGCTTTGAAGCAGAATTGCGCGTATTCGGCGCGGCTTCGGCTTCCGATTCGCGCTTAGGGCGACCGCTCTTATTGTCGCGCTCGTCGTTCATAGTCGTGACGCAGCCCTTCGGCTTATAGAACATTACGTAATCGTAATGAGTGATCTTGACTACCTTTTTTCCGTCCACGAAAACGGTATCGTTGGTTTCGTCCACGTCCGTACCGACCTCGCGTACGGTCTTTTTGTTTATAGACACTCTGCCCGCCTTTACGTATTCGTCCGCCTTTCTGCGCGAGCATACTCCGCATTCGGCAAGGTATTTGTTTATGCGCATATTTTCTCCCGACCGCTTTCCGCAAGCGGAACGCGCGCCATAAATAAGTATTACATTTACTGACTATACTATAATTCGCGCTCTTTCGCAAGCGAATTGCTTAATATGCGCATTCTGATAATTCATAACTTCTCAAATGCGGTTGAATCTATAAAAACGGAAAAGCGCTATTGCGCTTTTCCGTTTTATTCCCAGAAATCGATAGAATGTCTCCCGCGTTTTCAGTCCTGCTTCTTTTCGGTCTTTACGATAAGGTATTCGCTTCCGTCCTTGCGAAGAGGGAAACGCTCTTCTGCAAGGTCTTGAAGCTCGTTCTCGGGTCTTACGAATTCTATGGGCTGTTTTCCTGTCTTATCGTCCAGAAGCGACTTGTCATACGGTTTCATTTCAAAGTTTTCAAAGCCGTAATTCAGCATTCTGATCGTATCGTTCCACATATCGCCGTAATTAAGCACGACGCTTATAAGTTGCATTCCGTCCCTCTGCGCTCCGCCGACGAGACACCTGCCGCTCTTCTTGGTATACCCCGTCTTAACGCCGTTTGCGCCGTCATAAAGTTTGAGGAGCTTATTTTTGTTTGCAATATAATGCGCTTCGTCGTTTATCATAATTTTTACTTGAAGAGTGGACGCTATCTTGACGAATTCGGGATTTTCGTACGCCGCGGCTGTAATCAGCGCGAGGTCGTACGCCGTCGTGAAGTGATTGTCGTCGTGCAAGCCGTGCGGATTTACGAAGTTAGAATTGAATGCGCCGAGAGAAACGGCGGTTTCGTTCATTAACAGCGCAAAATTCTCCACGCTTCCCGCGGATTCTATCGCAAGCGCCGTCGCCGCGTCGTTTCCGCTCCTGAGCATAAGACCGTAAAGCAAATCTCTTACCGAAATTTTATCACCCTTGCGCAGATATATCGAAGAGCCTTCCACGCCTTCCGCCTCTTTGGGCACCGTCACAACTCTGTCGAGTTCGAGGCTGTTGAGCGCTATGAGCGCAGTCAGCACCTTGGTGGTGCTTGCGGGATAACATTTGACGTTCATATCCTCGCTGTAAAGGACTCTGCGCGTGGATTGCTCTATTACAACCGCGCTTTTTGAGGATTGAACCGCGGCTTCGCCTGCGACGTTTTCTTCCTCGCCGTCGTCGGTATCAGCGTCTGCGACGCTTCTTTCGGACAATTTGATATTCGCTTCTCTGCCTATGATTCGTGAAAAACTATTATTAAAAAAGCCGTTTTTTACAATACTTGATATGCTTTTGCCGCTATAACCCTTGCTTGCGCCCGTCAAAATGAAGCAACTGGCAAGAAGCGTCATAGCTATCATAAAAATAACCGCAGAGTATATTTTTCTCTTATCCATATGTCTACTCCTCTTTCAGCGTATCCGCAACGCCTTTAAGCAAATCCAGCCATTTACTCGAGCTTTCGGATTTGTCTGCGCTTATAAATTTCTTATCGCGTCCGCAAACCAGAAATCCTACGGGCGTAATCGTCACGCCTCCGCCGCATGCGGCAGTATACGGATAATCGGAATTTTTATCGGAGTCCCCGTATTCCCCTCCGCCTACCACAAAGCCGTAGCTGAGCCTGTTTACAGGCAAAACAACGCTTCCGTCCGACGTGACGATAGGCTTGCCTACTATATCGTCGCTTTCCACGGCGTGCTTTACGCTCTCTACGGTTCTTTTGAGCATTTCGTCAAGATTTTCCATATTTACCATCCTAAACCGGCTACAATAATCGAACCCAATTGAAGTACGTTCATATGCACCGTCACTTTTCCGTCAAGCTCGAGCGCGTCGGACGGTCTTGCCGTGTACACTCTGAGCGAATCGAACAGCGGTTGCAATACGCAGGTTATCGCCGCGCACAACATCGCCGAGTTTTTTGCGTCGTCCGCCCCTATCAGCGCGAGCAGATTTCCGCTGAGCCTTACGTTTTGAACTTTGAACTGCCTGACAACTCCGACCGCCTTTCCAAAGTCCACGTTTTTCTTAGGTTTTTTCTTTTCGCCGTTTATATACATGCAAAATTCGCCGTTTTCCCGTTTTATTCTGAGTCTCACTATTGCAATGCCGAACAGCGACAGATTCAATTCTACTCTGTCTCGCGCAAGCGACGCATGTCCCTTCGCTCCGAATTTCAGAGGAAAAAACAGCATCGTTATCAAAAACTGCAAAATCGTAAGAGCAATCGGCGCACCCATAACCGTATTTTGCGTAATATTCCCGTTTATATGAAAAAAAGACGGGATTTCCGTCCTTTTCCGCTTTATTAACGTAAGTGCGAACAGGCTTATCAAATCTTATTCGTAAACCTCCAAGCCCTCTCCCGCAAGGTAGTCGGGAACGTCAGCCTCGTCTAAATCGTCGTCAAACACGTCCGCAGCGGCTTCGTCAAGCGCATTTTCCTGGTTGGATACAATTTCGGATTTTTCCGTATTCTCCCCGTTTTCTCCGTCGTTGAGAATGGAACGGGTATGGAACAGGGTCTCCTGCGTCTGCGCATTGATAAGCATAAGCTTTTCGAGCACCTCGCTGTAATCGGGAAGGTCGGACAGCTCGCTCAACCTGAATTTCTTCAAAAATTCGTCCGTGGTGCCGTAAAGCAATGGTCTGCCGACGGTATCCTTTCTTCCGACCGCCTCTACAAGTCCCGCTTTCAGCAGCGCGGAAAGCGCGTATTCGGAGTTGGTGCCTCCTCTCATATCGTCTATTTCCACCCTCGTTATAGGCTGTTTATACGCAATGGTGGAAAGGACTTCCAGCAACGTCTTTGTAAGCTCCTTTTCTTTGAGCGGCGTAAGCACGTCGGCAACAGGGTCGCCGTAGTCGGGATTGGACATAAATTGCAGTTTGCCGTTGAACTCCGCAAGCACTATGCCGCTTTTGCCGCTATATCTGCTTTTGAGCGTTTTGACAATCTGGGTCAGCTTCTGGGTTGTAAGTTCGGGCACTTTTTCGCATATATCCGCCTTTGCTATCGGCGAACCGCTTGCAAATATTATAGCCTCGACAACGTTCTCAATATTTTCCATCGTCGCCCTCCTCGAATACGATAGGCGCGTCCTCTGTGCCCTCTATCGCGTAAATTGTAATTTCGCCGAAAACCTGCTCCTGCGTCGCGCGCAGTCTGCCGTATTTGAGCAGTTCGAGCACGGCTAAAAACGTGGTGACGATATCCGATTTATCGTAATCGGGCTCGAACAGCTCGGTGAATATCATCTCGCGGCGCACCGCGATTATAGCGCGTATATTTTCCATCTGGTCGTGAACGGAGAATTTCTCCTTCATAACCTTTTTGGGTATGACTGACTGCTCGCGCTTATCGGCATTTGCAAGCACCTTGGCAAACGCTTCAACGAGCTTAGGCAAAGAAAAGTTGACAAGCGCGACCCTATAATCCTTATCCGAATACGTCGGCGCGCGATAAAACCTGTTTATGGTCTCGATTTCCTTGAGCTTTTCGCTCTGCTCCTTCATAAGGGCGTACTCCTTAATCTTGTTGATAAGCAGCATACGCTCGTATTCAGGGTCGTCCTCGTCGACGATATCGTCGTCTTCCTTGGGAAGCGTGCGCACGGATTTGAGATATACGAGGTCTGCCGCCATAGCGATAAAATCCCCCGCATAGTCGTAGTCCAGCTCTTCCTTGGGCGTTTCCCTTATGATTTCGACGTACTGACTCGTTATATCCGAAATGAAAATATCCTCTATCGGAATTTCGGCTTTTTTTATTAGGTCATAAAGAAGCCCGAGCGGCTCGTCATAATCCTTTATCTTAAACTTGATTTCCTGCTTGGCAACGATAAAATCGCCCTCGATAACCTCGGGGGATGCGGTTTCGGACTGCGCAAGCTCCGCTTGCTCCGCAATATCCGTCTGTATATCTTTGGTTTCCTCTGCGGTCATATTCCTCTTATTGCAACAACGCGCCAAATATATATGACAAATTCTATCATAAATCCGCCCGAAAGTCAAAGCAAATAAGTCCCGTACCGCATAGGAATTATGACGCTGAAATTTCGGGATAGCACTGCGACATAATTTGTGCTTTTATAGAGCGACGGTAAGTTTCGGAATATAGTAATCACTAGGAAAGTTTTACAATTTATAACGGCAGAACGGCGCATGTGCGCCGTTCTGCCGCTCAGACAACCTCCGCGGTTATCTCTTATATTTTATCAACCTATCGACCAGTGTTTTCCGATTTCGCCAATCGCGTCAAACAGACTCATACGCTCGACGTCTTCGTTGACAATTACTTCCGTCTCAAAGAGCACGACTCCGTCCTTGAGCAAATAAACCTTGCCTACCGCGTCGCCGCGTCTTACGGGAGCTTTTACTCTGTCTGATATTTCATAACGGAGCTCGAAATTAGCGCTTTCCTGTCTCGACGCAAATCTTGCCACGTCTGCGCTTACCGTAAGCGTTGCAAACGCCTTTTTGCCGCCCACGACTTCAACGGTGTTTTCAATATTATCACCGGCTTTAAGCAGTATTTCGTTGCCGTAATTTGCAAACGCATAGTCGAACATCGAGCTCACCGCCGCATTTCTGACCTTAGAGCTGTCAGCGCCCATCATAACCGCGATAACTCTCATATCGGCGCGTTTTGCGGTCGCCGCAAGACAGAACTTCGCTTCGTTGGTAAATCCCGTCTTTCCGCCGTCGCAGCCGTTATAAAATCTCACGAGCTTATTGGTATTGGTTATAGTGGTCTTTCTTCCGTCGGGATGCTCGTAATCTTCAAGCCATACAGCCGCGTATTCGTAATATTTAGGATGCTTTATAAGCTGCGAAAACATAGTTGCAACGTCCTTTGCGCAGGAAAAACTTTCGGCGGCGGGCAAGCCCGTGCAGTTTTTGAAAGAGGTATTGTTCATGCCAAGCTCCATAGCGCGCGCATTCATTCTGGCGACGAATCCGCCTACGCTGCCTTCAAGATGCTCCGCAATCGCGACGCAGCTGTCGTTTGCGGAAGCGACTATAACGGTTTTTAGCAAATCGCCCAGCTTATGCGTGGTATCGGGGTCGAGAAACACCTGAGACCCGCCCATAGACGCCGCCTCGGAGCTCACGGTGACGTCGTCGTCAAGCGTAGCCTCTCCGCGCTCGATAGCCTCGAATGTCAGCATGGCGGTCATAATCTTGACCATACTCGCAATGGGATGTCTCTCGTTCTCATTGCGCGCGTAGATGACGCTGCCCGTGGCATAATCGATAAGATATGCTGCTCTTCCGATGCTTTTGAAATCGGTTGCCGCGCTCGCTACGCCCGCGGGTTTAAGTTGCAAAATAACGGTCAGCACGCTTGCCAGAACAAACAGCGCTACAACCGCAACGGACATAATAGTCAATTTTATTTTCGAGTATTTCATAATATCCTCACGCTTTTTTAGATAGCGTGTATCAAAAACAAAAAATTATGCAAATGCGAAATCCGCGTAAATTCTACGCACAAATATTCGGAATTAAATCAATGTTCAAGAATTTATATACTAAGTATCCCAAAGTTCTACGCGCGGTTCTAAGTTCAGAACAGCGTAACGATAATCACGCCCGATATGGAACCTATGATGAGGAACAGCACAAGAGCGCATGCGGCGTTTATTCCGAATATTTTAAGCGCGCAAACGAACGACTGTCTAAGCCCCGTATGACCAGAGCAATCCGTACACGAGGACGACAGAATATTCGCCGCCGCTAAAACCATACAAACGAAGGTTATCAGGAAAAACGGCAGATATATTATAATCAGGTTGAACACTCCGAAGCCCTCGTACCGTCCTATAAGCGCGAACGAGTACCTGCCGCAAAGAAAGCCCAGAAGCGTAAACGGAATAATGGCTATAAAGACCGTTTTGTTGCTTATCCCCGAAATCAGCAGAAGCCCGTAACAGCCGAACAAGCCCAGCACCGCAAAGAAAAATACCCTCGCAGCGCCCGTTTCCACGTCTACGCGCGGCACTCTTTCAAAAGACCCGTCCACCGCGCGGTACGTAAGTATAATGCCGAGTATGATGCCTATAACAAAAAGAACTATCGCGCAAATTATAACCTTCCTATTCTTTTCAAAATAGGTTCTGAGCGAAGATAAAACCGTTCTTGTACGCAATGACGACATACCGAATTATATTTTCCGCATTGCTCTTTTATGACAAAAGCCGACAAACTTGCCCAAAGAATACCGCATTCCGTCAGCCGACCGATAGAGCGCCTGTGATATACTCGGTCTCGTGAGAAACAATGAAATAAAAACAAGGAAATATCTGTTGCAACTGGGCTTTCAACCCAATCTGAAAGGCTATATCCTGCTCTGCCGTCTTATCGAATTGGCGCTCGACGGCGACGAAATTCTACCGCTTAAATACGTAGGCTATCAGACGCTTGCTTCCGAGTTCGCCGTGAACGCCGCCAGCGTGGAAAAGGATATACAAAACGCGATTTCCTCTGCATGGCTCCGCGGAAACGTCGATACGCTTTACCGCGAATTCGGCGAAACCCTCGACGAAAACAAGGGAAAGCCCACCAACAAGCAATTCGTGCTTACCGCGCTGGAAAGATTGCATTGACAATCGCTCTGCAATTAATCCGATCAAACGCCGAATTATGACATCCTAAAAACGCCAAATCGCTATGTTTCATCTGTCATAAAGCGAAAGCTACCTCCCAAGTATAAAAGCAACCGTGCACGGTTGCTTTTATACTGCCTTACGACAATATATTTCTACGCCGAGCCCTATGCGTTTGCATAACGAGACTCAGAGGCGATCAAAATAACTGCTTTAAGTCGTTTTATTTATATACTTTTATAACTTTGCTTTGCTCATAGCTAGTCTTTTTCTATCGGATACTTACGCCGCCTCCCTATATTCCGCCGCGGAACTCACCGCATAGTCGTACATAAACCTGCTATGCACGGCATATCCTCGCGTAGGGTCCTGAATGAACACGTGCGTAACCGCGCCTATGAGAATGCCGTTTTGCACAATCGGACTACCGCTCATTCCCTGCACGATACCGCCCGTTTTTTCCAATAGCTCTCTGTCTCTGACCGCGATTACCATCCCCTTTTCGGCGGGCTCGCTTTGAGATATCACTTTCACTATATCGATATCGTAAAATTTAGGTTCGCCGCCGTCTACGGTTGTCAGTATTTTTGCCGCGCCCGGCTTCGCCTCTCCCTTAGTCGCTATTCTGTACAGCTCGCCGCTATAATCCGCCGTATATTCGCCGAACAGACCTATATCCGTGTTTCTGGCGATACTTCCGACGGGCTCGGACAGCCTGTTTACGTCCGCGATAAGACCGCCCGCCTTGCCGCTTTCGCCTCTAATCACGCCGTCTATCTCGGTATCGTATATATTTCCGTAGGTCAATTCGTAATCCAGTCCGCTTTCGCCGTCGGCTATATAATGTCCTAACGCGCCGAAACGTCCCTCTTGCGTAACGAACGTAAGCGTGCCCACGCCTCCTACGTCCTCTTTCAGCATAAGTCCCAGCTTTTTCTGACCCGTTGCCCTGTCCGCTGCGGGCGCCAGCCTGACGGTAAACCGAATGCCGTCTCTGAGTATGCCCAGCTCCATCTCGTCTCCCGCAAATCCGTCGGAAATCATTTTGAGTCGGAAAATAGACGATACGCTCTCGCCGTTTACGCTGTACAGCACGTCGCCCGTCTTAATTCCCGCGTACTGCGCGGGCGAAACCGATCCCGCTTCGGTATCCACTTCGCTAAACCCCGACACGATAAGTCCCCCCGCATTCACGGATATGCCGATAGGTCTTCCGCCTATGCGCACGTAAACGCTGTCCTGCGCCACTCTTTTGGAGGAATCGGCAAGCTGTCTTTTTGCATCGAGTCTTTGCTCTTCGCTTGGTTGTGAATTGCCATAAGTATTGTCATTTGTATCAAATTTAGGAATAGTCTGGCTGAAAATTAAAACCAAAAAACATATTGCGACAAGAATTATCACCGCTCTTATCGCAATACTCCTTTTATTTGCCGCGATTATATCTTCCGTGTGTTGCATAATTTTAGCATAATCATCATCGGGAAAACCTTGCGTGTAAATAAATGTAAAAAAGGCACGCGAAGCGCGTGCCCGTAGCCGATTTGAATTTTTACACTCTTATATTCGCAGCTTATGCTCTGCCTAGAATATTGCGCGCCATGTAAACGCCCATCACGGAAGCCATCATAAGTCCTCTTGTCCAGCCGCTGCTGTCGCCGAGACAGTGCAAGCCTTTAATCGACGTGTTGAGGTGCTCGTCCATCTTGATTTTATTGCTGTAAAATTTCAGTTCGGGACTGTACAGCAGAGTTTCGTATCCCGCAAAACCGGGCACGACCTGATCCACCGCCTGAATAAAGTTTATGATGCTAAGCATAGCCCTGTACGGCATCGCGGCGGTTATATCGCCCGCAACCGCGTCTTTCAGAGTGGGTCGTACGTTGGAATAGCCGAGTTCCTTTTGCCACGTACGCTTTCCGCTCAATATATCGCCGTAACGCTGAACCATAATTTTGCCGTTTCCGAGCATATTGGTGAGCTCGCCCACTCTCTGCGCGTACTCTATGGGCTGTTTGAACGGTTCGGTAAAGGAATGGGAGCAAAGTATTGCGAGGTTTGTGTTATCGCTTTTCTTTTCCTTGTAGCTGTGTCCGTTGACGACGGCGAGGTCGTTGTCATAATTTTCCTGCGAAACGAAGCCGCCCGGGTTCTGACAGAAAATACGCACCTTGTTTTTGAAAGGCTCCGGATACCCTATGAGCTTGCTTTCGTAAAGAACGCTGTTGACCTCCTCCATAATTTCGTTGCGCACTTCCACTCTTACGCCTATATCCACCACTCCGGGGGCATGCGCGATATTGTGCTCCGCGCACATCTTTTCAAGCCACTCCGCTCCGCGGCGTCCCGTGGCTATAATAGTTTTATCCGCGAAAATTTCCTCTCTGCTTCCGCCCTTGGAATCGGCGATATAAACGCCCTTGCAAACGTCTCCGTCGAGTATTATATTGTCACAGTGTCTTGCAAAGAAAAAATCCACTCCCTTGCTTTCCAGATATTTTTCGATTGCGAGGTACAGCTCGTGCGCTTTTTCCGTCCCCAGATGACGGATAGGACAATCTACGAGTTTAAGCCCTGCCTTGATAGCCTTCTTGCGGATTTCCTTGACCTCCGTTTCGTTTCCGATGCCCTCGATATGCTCGTCCGCGCCGAATTCCAGATAGATTTTATCCGTATAATCTATGAGCTCCTGAGCAAGGTCTGCACCTATAAGCTGCGGCAGCTCGCCGCCCACCTCGTACGACAGCGATAGCTTCCCGTCGGAAAACGCGCCTGCGCCCGAGAAGCCCGTCGTAATATGACAGTAGGGCTTGCAGGTGCGGCACTCGCCGCCGAAGGTTTTGGGACATACTCTCTTCTCGACGGGCTGTCCCTTTTCCACAATGCAAATTTTTGCGTCGCTGCCGTTTCTAATAAGCTCGATAGCGGTAAAAATCCCCGCGGGACCCGCTCCGACGATACAGACGTCGTATTTCTTCATATTCCACCTCCGTGAGAACGGCGCATACGCTTACCTTTTTAATGCGGCGCTTTATGCAAATTATGTCGTGACGCGCAGCGCTTGATAAGCGCAAACGTACGTCATAATTCCGATATCTCAAATTAATCTTTACAGATTATATAAACTATATACTTTATTTTACTATGCGGTCTCCGCACAGCCCGAGTGATTATAATACCAAAAGTCCGACCTGTCAACCCGAAATCCAAATTTATTCCAAGCGTTTTGCGGCTTATATAAGGCTGAATTTTGTCGAAATATGTCAACTTTTCAGACCTGCGGCATAGAATATACAACTCGGAGGGCATATGGCTTTGGACAGTTTGATGATGCTTTTGAAAAATCTAATCATATTTTCTTCCTATGTGACGGAAAAAAGCTCGTTTCCAAAGCCGCTCTCCAAAGAAAAGGAAAAAGAATATCTCTTAGCCGCAATGAACGGCGATTCTTCCGCAAAAGACATACTTGTCAAGCACAATCTGCGCCTTGTCGCCCATATCGCAAAAAAATACACCAATTACGGAGATAACGACGAGCTTATTTCCATCGGCTCGATAGGTCTTATCAAGGCTATCGAGAGCTTCAAGCCCGACAAAGGCACTCAGCTTGCCACGTACGCATCCAGGTGCATAGAAAACGAAATTCTGATGACTATGCGCACCTCCAAAAAGCACCGCTCCAACGTATCGCTCAACGACCCTATCGGCGTGGATAAGGAAGGCAACGAACTGACCATCCTCGATATGCTCTCGGACAACTGCTCCGTCATCGACGACGTGGAGAACAACATACTCATGGAGCGGCTGCTCAAAATCACCAAATCCATACTGGACAAGCGCGAATACGAGATTATACAGCTGCGCTACGGACTCGGCGGCGTAGGCGCGCTCACACAGCGCGAGGTGGCGGCAAAATACAATATCTCCCGCTCCTACGTTTCCCGAATAGAAAAAAAGGCTCTCGAAAAAATTCGGGAGCACGTATCGAAAGAAGAACTGTATTTATAACAGCCGTATGACCGCAATTCAACGCTATGAAATGCGGTCCTTATAATTTATGCAAGTAAAATTTCGGCTTATTTGTCGTCCTGCTCTTTTTTCATTTTAACAAGACCTTCGATTTCCGTAAGCAAAGTGTTTATATCTCTGAACTGACGGTGAACCGAAGCGTAGCGCACGTATGCCACTTGGTCGATTTTTTTCAGACCTTCCATGACAAGCTCTCCGATTTGCTTGGACGAAATTTCCTGATCCAGCAAATTGAGCAGATGGTGCTGTATTTCGTCCACCAGCTTATCGATGGCGGTTACGGGTATCGGACGCTTTTCGCACGCTTTGAGAATGCCGATTTTGAGCTTATTTACATCGAACATCTGACGCGAGCCGTCGTTCTTGATTACCAAAATCGGCACGTTGTCGATAGTTTCATAAGTTGTAAATCTTTTGTGACATTCCAGACATTCTCTGCGGCGGCGAATTGACGTCCCGTCCTCGTTTTGTCTGGAATCTACGACTTTACTTTCGATATAGCCGCAATACACGCATTTCATTGCAATTCCTCTTATGATTAATTTTTTTACATATTTTACAGTATACGCTGCAAATTGTAAAGCCAAAGCGTAAAAATTTGGCGTTTTTATGGCAATTTTCGCAGTTTTTACGCGTTTTGAAGCCGTCGACTCGCAGAATTAAATCCGTTTTACGCGTTGAACGATTTAATTTGTGTTATAGATGCATATTACGGTCGCGCACGCAATAAAATTTTGTATGAACCATAAACAATACTCATTTTCCGATATGTCCAAAAAAACCGTGATAAACGTCGCGGACGGCAGAGAGCTCGGACATGTGTGCGATATGATTTTCAACAACTGCGGCAGCGTGCTCGGGTTTGTCGTCCCCGGCAAAAAAAGTTTTTTCAAAAGCATAACTTCGTCCGACAGCATATTCATTCCATGGAACAGAATTATCAAAATCGGTTCGGACGTCATACTAACCGAGCTTGTAGGCAATCCCATAGGCACATGCGCCGCGCAGGAAGCCCGCGACGCAGACGTGCGCGCTTACTCCGCTCCTCAATGCCCGCCCGAGCCTTATGCTCAACAGCCGACTAACTATCCTCCCAACGTGCCGCCCTATCCCAATCAAGGCGCTCCGTCTGCGGCGCAGACCGTTTATCATAACGACAATAAGCCCGAATATTAAAGCCATACTGAACATATAAGAAAAACGGCGCGTTCGCCGTTTTTCTTTTTTCGTTTAATACACCGATTATCATACTACCTTCGCATATTATGACAGTCCGTAAAATAGTCTGCAAAATGCATAAGAAGGTTTCCTAATGCAAAATTATGCCATAGCGGATTTTATGCGTTGCAGAGCGGATTTTTCAAGCCTTGAAACCTGCGCCTGCGAAATGCCCACTTCTTTGCTTATTTCTATCTGCGTTTTTCCGTCGAAATAGCGCAGCTTGACCACTTCCATTTCTCTTTCGGGCACGAGCTTCAACGCTTCGTAAAGCGCTATCCTCTCCGACCAGTTGTCGCTGGTTTCCTTTTTGTCTGCGAGCTGGTCGAGGATGGATACGTTTTCCTCTCCGTCGCTGTACGCGGGCTCGTAAAAGGAAATCGGCTCGCTTACGGCGTCGAGCGCGCACGCCACTTCCGTGAGAGGAACTCCTATTTCTTCGGCTATCTCCATCATATTGGGCTCGCTTACGGAGTTTTCCATCATACGCTCCCTCGCTTTGAGAGCTCTGTACGCCGTATCGCGCAGACTGCGCGAAACCTTTATGGACGTTCTGTCCCTCAGGACGCGCTTGATTTCGCCCAGAATCATCGGCACCGCATACGTGGAAAACCTTACGTCCAGCGTCGTATCGAAGTTGTCAAGCGCTTTCAGAAGCCCTACCATGCCTACCTGAAACAAATCGTCGGCGTCCTCCTGCGATTTGGAAAACCTGCCTACGCAAGACAGTACAAGCCGCATATTCGCGCGTAAAAAAAGGTCTCTCGCCTCTTTGTCGCCGCTCTTGATTTTGACAAGCAATTCGTCGCACTGTCTGCAATTCAGTTTCGGCAACGTAGACGTATCGATGCCGCAAATAGTCACTCTTCCCATAAAAAAGCAACCTCCTATGTTTATGTAAGGTTGCTTTAATTCGGCGGTTTTCAGATTATTTCCCCGTAAGCCGATGTTTATACGTCGCAGTTCTAGCCCGTCCGTTATGACGTTCGTCGAAGAAATGATTCGGCGCTATTCGAGTGACATAATTCGGCATTGTTTGCCCACTCCTCTGCGCATAACCCTTCTTGCGCGCTCAGCCCAGCTTTTGCATATTCTTTTTCAGATTGCCCACTATTTTCTTTTCCAGACGCGAAATATACGATTGAGAGATCCCCATCATATCCGCGATTTCCTTTTGAGTCATCTCGTCCTTTCCGTACAGTCCGAAGCGCAGTTCCAGTATACTGCGTTCGCGCTCGGGAAGTTTGTCGAAGGTATCCCTCAGCATTTCCTTTTCCGCAGTGCCCTCGACGTCGTTGTAAACGCAGTCGGGGTCGGTGCCGAGCACGTCGCTCAAAACCAGCATATTCCCCTCGAAATCCACGTTCAGCGGCTCGTCGAAAGAAACCTCCGCGCGCGTTTTATTAGTCTTTCTAAGATGCATCAAAATTTCGTTTTCTATACATCTCGAAGCGAAAGTCGCAAGTTTTATGTTTTTGTCGGGATTATAGCCGCCAACGGCTTTTATAAGCCCTATGGTGCCGATTGACACCAAATCGTCCATATCTATGCCCGTATTGTCGAACCGCTTCGCTATGTACACCACAAGCCGCAGATTATGCTCTATGAGCTTCAACCTCGCTTCCTCGTTGCCTTCGAGAAACAGCGCAACCGTCTCAGCCTCTTCCTCGGCGCTCAGAGGGGACGGCAGACTGTTCCCGACGGATATGTAGTTTACCGTATCGGGGGTCTCGATGCCGAAGAACGCCAGAATTTTCTGCCATAGCGATTTGAGTTTGTTTTTCATATATTCACCTCTTTTCGGGTTTTATTCCATGCTTATATGTCGCTCGACATCAGACTCGCTTTATTCCGAACGCACTGATTATACGTTTAGAACATCGAATTTTGCAGTATTACGTCGAATCCGTCAAAGCTCCTTTTAGAAAGCGCGCCGAGCGCCTTATAGCTTTTTCCGTCCACGGTTACCTCGTCTATATCCACAAGAGTAAGACTGTCCTCGCCGCACGCCGTCCCAATCTGAATAAACCCTTTTATATTCGGCGGCGATAGCCTCTCTTCGACCTCCTTGGACAGTATGACGACGGGCAATCCGCTCTCGCAGTCCACAAGCAGGTTTCCGCTGTCTAAAAGTCCGTCGGCACTGACGGTATGCCCCGAAGCGGATATTGTAATTTTCGCCGTGGCGCGCGTGCCTGCGGAACGCTTACGGGCGATGAGTCTTGCCGCCAGTATAAGCGCGCATATTCCCATAGCGCCGAGACCCAGCGCGGCATAGGATTTCAAATCGACGCCGAGCGCATATGACAAACCGAATATTGCGCCTCCCGCAAAGTACGTAAACAGCACGAAAATTACGGTTGTGCCTATATAATCGCCTATCTTATACAACGGGCTTTTACCCTGCGGCGACGTGAAAATTACGCACATAAGCGGCGCAAGCAGAACTTTTACGATAATCTGCGCCCATTCGGGCATTATCGCGTACGCCGTGCCCGCGGCGCAGCCTATTGCGGACGACAGCAATATGCGCAGCGGTCTTATGCGCCTGCGCCTAACGGTCAGAACCGCAAGCTCCAACATCGTATCCACAAAAAAGTTATTGAATATGACAAGCTCTACGTACACACTCACGCATTCATCTTAAATTGTAGGAGTGTAAAATGCTTTCCTTTTATGTCGCTCGCTCATGTGTTCTAAATCTCTTAAAATTATGAAATTTAAGTAATCTAACCGTGTAAAAAATGCTGTTTCGATTGAAATATCAAAAAAATTAAACGACATAAAACAAACGGACGGATTCCGTCCGTTTGAAGTCATAATCGGTTTTATTATGAATTTAGGTCACGTCGCAACGGCAAGATGAGCCGTCATAATATGCGACGTAATCGTTTATTCTTCTTTGCCGTTTCTGCTTTCTCTCAATCTGCGAAGAAAATGCGGCACGCTGTGCTGAGGCACGTCCATTCTCGACGAACCGACTCCTCCGCTCTGTCTGTTTTCCGAACCGTACTGCGGCGCGGGCTGGGCGGGCGCGGCAGGCTGTGACTGCTGATACGGTTGAACCGCGGGACGGCTGCTCTCTCCGAACACAGGTCTGACTGGATATGAAGGAAGCACACTAAGCGGCTGAACGGAAGCAGGTTGCTCCTTGCGCACTACGTCCGCCGCTGCGAGAGTTTGAGAAAGTGGGCGCTGAGGCTGCGTATGCTGCGCCTCCATCACTTTTTGAGAATTTACCTTTTCGTTTTTGAAGCCCGTCGCGATTATGGTTATCGTCACGTCGTGCTTATTGGGCTCGGTGGTGGAGCCGAATACGATATTGGCTTCGGGGTCGAGCACGGACTGAATGAGCTGACTGCACTCGTCCACTTCGCCGAGCGTAAGGTCGTCGCCGCCCACGAAGTTGATGATAAGACCCGTAGCGCCTACCAAATCCGTTTCGATGAGCGGATTGGTTGCAGCTGCGCGTATTGCGTCGTATACTCTGTTTTCGCCGTCGCCGCTACCTACGCCTATATGCGCGAGACCGCTCTTTGTAAGCACGGTCTTCACGTCCGCAAAGTCCACGTTGATATATCCCGGCTTGGTGATTAGATTGCTAACGCCTATTACTCCCTGCCTCAGAATGTTGTCCGCCTGTGCGAAAGCTACGGGCATCGGAGCGTTGGGGGGGAGCTTGTCAATCAGCCTCTGATTGGGAATGATAAGCAGCGTATCGACGTAATTGCGAAGCTCGGCAATGCCCTGCTCGGCATTTCTGATACGTTTTTTACCCTCGAAATTGAAGGGCTTGGTCACGACGGCAACCGTGAGAATATTCATATCGCGGGCGATGCTCGCAACGACGGGAGCGGCTCCCGTACCCGTGCCTCCGCCCATACCTACGGTGATAAACAGCAGGTCTATGCCTTGAAGCGCCGCTTTTATGCGCTCGCGCGATTCCTCCGCGGCCTTTTTGCCTATTTCGGGAATAGAACCCGCGCCGAGTCCTCTGGTGAGCTTCTCTCCTAGCTGTATTTTGCACTGCGGAGGAAGCGGAGACGCGTCGAGCGCCATTTTGTCGGTATTCATAACCGCAAACGTCGCGCTGTCAACCCCGTCCTTGACCATTCCGTTGACGGCGTTGCAGCCGCCTCCGCCTACGCCTACGACGACGATATTCGCAACTCCCTCGATCTTTTGGGAGATAGGCGGATATTTCGCCTCCGTCGCCGCATATGCCGCGGGCTGAGATTCGTAATTTTCGTTTCCGATGTTTTCGTCGGAATAGTTTTCATATGTATATTGGTCGTCGAAACTCATCTGTTACCTCCAAAAAATAAACCTTTTATCTTCGCGCCTAAGCCCGTTTTGGATAGCGTATCCGCAACCAGCAACAGCGCAGTTTTTGAACTGTCTTCCGCTCTTACGAACCCCGGAAGTTTCGGCGTGAGGATTTCCATACCTTTTTCCAGCTTCTCGCCGAGATACTTCTTTGCGCCGCGCATCGGCGCAATACCCTCGCCCGTGAGATAAACGGGCATATACGACGGAGCCTCGTCCTTTATTCCGTCTAGAATCCTCAGCAGCATATCCGCAAAAACGTCAAGTCTGTTTTTGACGATACGGCAGGCAACCGCCGCGGGAACGGACGAGTTCTCGTCTCCTACGAGAATTTCATCCTCGCTGTAATTGAGATTGAGATCCACGAGCTTTTTCGCGTCGAGCGCCATATCGTACGGCACGTCGAGCGCCTCGCAGATATCCGCCGCTACGTGACCTCCGCCCAGTGAGAAGGATTTCAGATCCAATATGCCCTCGCCCTTTGCAAGAGATACCGAGGTGGACAGATATCCCACGTCCACGAGCATATAAACGTTTTCGCGCTGTTCCTCGTCGAGAAGAGAAATGCACTCTGCCCAACTCGTCGAAATATATCTGACATCGGTGAAGCCGAGCTCTGAGGCGAGCTTGTCAAAAGCGGACAAAAAGCGGTTTTCCGCAAGCATATACGAAACGCAAGCCTCCACGCCGCTTGCATACATGCCGCGCACATCCGAGTACAGTCCGTCCTCGCTGTCGACTGCAAAATATACAGCCGAAGTGTTGATGACCGTAAAATCCGCTCCGCTGAAATCATTGCCCTTGTTCAAAAGAAAATCTATATCGTCGTCGACCACGCGTCTCTTCCTGTCAAGGCGTACCGACACCTCTCTAGACACCGTCGCGGTAAACTCCGCAGGCACTCCGATAAAAAGACGCTTCGAGCGGGACGAGGCATTTTTCATAGCCTCCGAAAGCACGCTTTTAGCCGTGCGCAAGGTGGCGTTTTCGTCAAACCATTCGCCGTCGCAATAGCCGGGATGCTCCTTTTCCACGACAGACTTTATTCCGAATACGCTTTGGGCTTTTTTTACTCCGACGATAGCGGACAAAAGACGCGAAGTAACGTCGAGTACAACTATATCTTTTGTGAACAATCCGCTCATCTTCTCCCACTCCTATGCGCGTTCGCATAAAATATTAATATAATTAATATATATATTCTTAGGAGCGTTGTCAATCCCTTGACGGTGACTTTTGCGATTTTTTTGCAATTTTCTTTTTGAGATATAAAAATAAACTACGCCGCGCAAATCGGGAACGGATTTCCGCACTCATAACGGAAACCGTTCCCTGCGTATGTCCGCGCCAAGCGCAGAAAGCATAGATTCAAAATTCTCGTATCCTCTGTCTATAAAATGCGGATTGAATACTCGGCTTTCGCCCTCCGTCTTCAAAGCCGCGATGCAAAGCCCCGCGCCGCCGCGCAAGTCGGAGGCGATGAGATCTGCTCCGTGCAAGCCCTTTTCTTTCCCGAACACCGTTGCCGAATTGGCGCACACCGAAATATCCGCGCCCATTTTTGCAAATTCGCGCGCGTGTGCGAATCTGCCGTCGAACACCGTCTCGCATATTTTGCTCGCTCCGTCCGAAAAGCACTGACATGCAAAATACTGCGGCTGCATATCCGTCGGGAAAAGCGGATACGGCGCGGTTATCACCGACCTTGCGCGCACACGTCCCTGCGAGCGCACGCGCAAACAAACGCCGTTCTCCTCTATATCGCAATACTGCGAGCGAAACGCATCTATCACAGAGCGCATATCCTCAGGCTTTGCGCCGTAGACCGTCACGTCTCCGCCGCAGAGCGAAACGGCGGCTATAAGCGTCCCCGCGACTATTCTGTCTCCGCCCGCGTTCAGCGCGGCTCCGCCCAGACGCTTTACGCCCTCGACTTTTATGACGGACGTTCCCTCTCCGCTTATTTTCGCACCCATGGCTTTAAGTCCTTTCGCAAGCGCGACGATTTCGGGTTCGCGCGCGCAGTTTACGAGCATGGTGCTTCCCTCGGCAAGCGAAGCGCACATAAGCAGGTTTTCCGTAGCTCCTACGCTCGGATATCGCATAAAAATGTCCGCGCCGTGCAGCCTATCCGCGGTGCACCTGAGATAATTCCCGTCGCATTCCGTGCGCGCGCCCATTCTCCTGAGTCCGTCAAGATGTATATCGAGCGGTCTCGCGCCTATATCGCATCCGCCCGGCAGGGGCATTTCCACTCTTCCCGTCGAACTTAAAAGCGCGCCGAGCATAAACATAGAGGAACGCATGGATTTGCAAAGCGTCTCGCTCGCACGCGCGCCGGTGGCTTTGCCGCTCACGCATATGCGCCTGCCCTCGCGCAAGACGCGCGCGCCGATCTCGGAGAGCAATTCCGTCATCGAGTCTACGTCGGATATGTACGGGCAGTCCTCGACGATAAGCTCTTCTTCGGTCAGAATTCCCGCCGCAAGCAAAGGAAGCACGGCGTTTTTCGCGCCGTGTACCGTGACCGAACCTTCAAGTCGTCTGCCGCCGTTGATTACGATATGTTCACCGTTCATACTTCACCGTATGCTCATTTTTCGTTTTGGGTGTTTAAGCGGCAAAGAGTCTTCCTCCGCAAAGGTATCGACTCTGACAAAAGGCAGTCTGTTGCGGGATATCGAAAGCAGAATTCCCACCGCCGCAAGATATGCCACGAGCGAGCTTCCGCCAGCACTCACAAACGGCAGAGGAAGTCCCGTCGGAGGCACGGCTCCGCATACGACCGCCACATTGAGAAGCGCCTGCACTGTGGTCACCGCCGTGATGCCCGCCGCAAGATAGCAGGAATATCTGTCCTGCGCCTGTCTCGCTATTTTTATCCCGCGCACTGCGACAATCAAAAACAGCGACATTATGAGCGCAACTCCCGCAAGCCCGGTTTCTTCGCCTATAACCGACAGGATAAAGTCGCTTTCCGCGAAAGGAAGGAACAAAAATTTTTGTCTCGAAGCGAAAAGCCCTACCCCGAAAAGCCCTCCGCTTCCCAGCGCGTAATATGACTGAATGAGCTGATATCCCTCCTCCAATGGCGATTTCCACGGGTCGAGAAAGGCGAGCAGTCTCTGCATTCTGTACGGCTCGACGAGAATGAGCACGACCGCGCCTATAACTACGGGCACGATGAGAAGCAGAAGGTGCTTTATACGCGCTCCGCTTACGAACAGCATAATGAAAATCACAGCGACCGCGCACATCGTTATAGACATATTTGGCTCGAGTATGAGAAGCACGCACACCGCGCCGCCGGCAAGCAGCACCGCAAGCACGCCGCGGAATTTGGACATATCCGTTTTCACCGCGATGAGCGAAAGCATCATAACCATAAAAAATTTGGCGTACTCGGAGGGCTGTATCGTAAAAAATCCAAGATTGAGCCAGCGTTTCGCGCCGTAGCTCTCAACGCCTATGACAGGCAGAAATACAAGACCCAAAAGCACGAGTCCGATAAGATAAAGAGGCACGGTCGCTTTTCGTACGGATTTTATATTCGCAAACGAAAGTCCCAGCATCGCAAACAGTCCGAGGGCAAGCGCTATGCCCTGCGTTTTCACATAGTGAAACGGATCGCCGAACTGCACCCCCGCCGAATACGAGGATGCGGAATAAATAAACAGCAAGCCGATAAGACTCAGAGCGATTGCCACCGCCGCAAGCGGCTTATCCACGCCCTGCGAGCCGCCAACGCTCGGCTTTGCGTTTAACGCGAACCTGTGAATGCGCGCCGTCATATCAAAGCTCCGCGCGAAGCGCTCTCACGCAGGAATCGAAATGCCTGCCTCTCATTTTGTAATCGGAAAAAGAATCGAAACTCTTCGAGGACGGAGAAAAAAGTATATTAGCATATCCCCTCGATTTCGCTGTCTCAAACGCGGCTCTAAGAGCCGACATAATATCGTCATAGGTTGAAATATTTTCAAATCCTGCCGCCGCGGCGCAGGCGTTTATGTCTCTCGCGTTTTCGCCGCACACGCATATACTGCGTACGTTTTTGGGAAGCGCGGCGAACAAATCCGTAAAATTCTCTTCCCTCTTCGCGCCGCCGAGTATAAGCACGCAGTCCCCCTCCGTGCCCTCGCATGCGCTTATGCAGGAGGACACGTTGGTGGCTTTGCTGTCGTTGTAAATTGCGATTCCGTCTATGCAGTCCACCTTCTGGCGACGGTACTTGGGACGCTCGAATTCTATCGCGCCCGCCGCGGTAGCGTATGCCGATATGCCGTGGGTCATACTCACCGCGACCGCCGCAAGCAGATTTTCAAGCTCCGCACCTCGCATATCCACCTCGTCAAGCGCGAGAACGGGCGTGCCGTCAAAGCAGACGAAGCCCGAAGAAATATACGCTCCGCCGCGAACGGGGCGGGATACGCTGAAAGGAATCTTCTTGGCGGGCGACTTTTCCGCAAGCGCGCTTACTATCGCGTCGTCGGCATTATATACGGCAAAATCCTGCTCTGACTGGCAGGCGAAAATCTTTGCCTTTGCCGCTGCGTACTTTTCCATACTCCCGTGTCTTTCAAGATGGTCGGGCTTGATATTGAGCATAACCGCCGTATCGGGAGAAAATTTTATGCAGCTTTCAAGCTGAAAGCTGCTCGCTTCAACAACCGCCGTTTCGGTCGCGTCCAGTCTGTCCGCTATCGAGGAGAAGGGAGTGCCTATATTTCCCACCGCGTACGAGGACTTGCCCGCGCGGCGGAATATGTAGTCGATAAGCATCGTCGCCGTGGTCTTTCCGTTCGTACCCGTCACCGCGATTTGCTCCGCGCGGCAGAATTCGGAAGCAAGTTCCAGTTCTCCTATTATGAGCTTGTCCGCGAATTTCGCGTCAAGCAGAAAATCCTTTCCTCCGCCTATTCCGGGGCTTAGCACGATTACGTCGGCGGAGTCTATGACTCCTTTGCTGTTCGTTGCGCCCTTGGCTTCGGGATTGTCGTCGTATATTACGGCTTTCGCGCCTTTTTCTCTGACAAGTTGATATGCGGACATTCCGCTTGCGCCCGCGCCGTAAACGACGACGTTCTTCCCGACTAATCTCATACTGCCCTCGCAAATATCAGCGTCAAGGCTCCTCCTATAAGACTGACCACAAAGTATATCGTCACGATTTTGCTTTCATGCAGACCCTTCATTTCCAAATGGTGATGGAAGGGAGCCATCAGGAATATGCGCTTCTTCGTCAGCTTAAAGTAAAGCACTTGCAATATAACTGATATGCTCGACCATACGAACATTATGCCCGAAGTGACGATTAAAAGCGGATTTTTCAAAAAAACCGCTACGCTGGCGCACGCCGCGCCGAGCGCGAGCGAGCCCGTGTCGCCCATCATGATTTTTGCGGGAAAGCCGTTGAATATCAGATATCCCAGCACTCCGCCCAGCATGGACACGCAAAATACTCCGAGCGCAAGCGCCTGCTTTGCGTACTCCGTATCTCCGCTCCTCTCCGCGTCGAGATACGTAAGAAATATGAGTATAGAAAATCCGAAAAAGTACGCAACGGACGTGTAGCCCGCAAGTCCGTCGAGTCCGTCCGTGAGATTTACGGAATTGGTGGCGGCGATATATACGAGCATAACGAACGGGATTATGCCCCAGCTCATATTCAGAGTCGCCTGCGTGAAAGGCAGAGCTATTTCCGTACCGATATAGCCCGAAGCATAGACGAAATATCCTGCCGCCGCGCTCAAACCTACCTGTCCGATTATTTTCTGATAGGGCTTCAAGCCCAGATTTCTGGAAAAGCGTATTTTTATGAAATCGTCCAGAAATCCAAGCAGGCAAAAGCCCATCGCAAGCGATACCGCCACGATGGACAGAGCTTTGAACTCCACAAGCGAAAATACAAGCGCGGGAATGAGAAATATAAATCCTCCCATAGTAGGCGTTCCGCTCTTATACTCGTGCTGTTTGACGTAGCCGAGCACGGTCTGCTTGGCTTTGAGCTTTGCCATCAGCTTTATGATAAGAGGCGCTACCATAACCGACAGCGCAACAGAAGCTATAAAGTATAAAAGTAATTTTATTCCACCGCTCATCTCAGCTGCCCGTACCTTTCCACCACGTCGAAATCGTTGTAGGGAATTTTTCTGCCTCTTACTTCAAGATAGCTCTCGTTCCCCTTGCCGGCTATTACCAGCGTATCGCCTTCTTCCATCTCCGAAAGCGCGAAGCGCACCGCTTCTATTCTGTCGACAATGCTTTTCGTATCCTTTATGCTCACGCCCGCTTCGATATCTTTTATAATATCCTGCGGATTTTCCCCTCTCGGATTGTCGCTCGTAAGGATAATCGAATCGCTGTAAACGGATGCGACCTCGCCCATCAGTCTGCGCTTTTGCGAGTCTCTTTCGCCCCCGCAGCCGAACACCGTTATCAGCCTAGATTTCGTCAGAGTTCTCGCGGTGGAGAGCAGCTGTTTCAGACCGTCGGGAGTATGCGCAAAATCGATGATTATCGTGCCCTTATCGTTGCGTAAAACCGAGAATCTGCCCTTTACTGTCTTTATTTTGCGCACCGCGTGCGACAGCGTTTCGCCGTCTATGCCCAGCTCGTTTGCGGCGGTGAGAACGGCAAGCAGATTGTATACGTTAAACTCGCCGAACAGCCGACTTTTGCAGTCCACGATTTCGTCGTTGAGATTGGCTACGAAGCTGATTCCGACGGTATCCTCCCTTACGTTTATCGCAAAGCAGTCCGCGGGGTTGTAAAGTCCGTAGCTCACCGCGGGCAGGTTGTCCTCTTCGAGACGGCGCAGAAGCAGCCGTCCGCTCTCGTCGTCTACGTTTATTATCGCTTTTTTGATATGCTCTTTGGTAAAATAGGACATTTTGACTCCGCAGTAATTTGCAAAATCCTTGAAATAATCCAGATGGTCTTGTGTGATATTGGTGAGAATAGCCAGATCCGCCTTTATGTCGCCGAGCTTTTCGAGATAAATGGCGTGCGCGCTCACCTCTGATATTACCACACCGCAACCCTTGGCTCTCATTCTGAACAGAAGAGAATTGAGCTCGTACGGGTCGGGAGTCGTCAGGCTCTGCCCCACCTTTTCTCCGTCGATATAGTGTCCCTCCGTCCCTATCAGACCGCATTTAATCCCAGCGAACGTAAGCACGGAGGAAAGATAGTGCGCTGTCGACGTCTTGCCGTTTGTCCCAACAACCGCGATGATTTTGAGGTCGTGCGCGGGATTCATAAAAAAGTTTTCGCACAGCTTCGCGTAAGCGAGGCGGGCGTTGCTTACCAGCACGTATTTTATATCGGGATTTAGCGGCTTTTTTGCCGTTACGGCGACAAAGGGCACGCTTACGCTGTCGAGATAATCGTTACCGTCGCCGTTTTCGCCCTCCATACAAACGAAAATATCGCCCTCTTTCACGTCTTTTGAATTTATTTTTATCTCGCGTATATCGCAATTTTTATCGACGTTCGATTCGAGTACGTTTAGACCCTGCAATAATCTTTCCAGTTCCATAGAGACAGCCTCCGAGTGTTTATAAAACAATGATAATAATTACAGTGCGTATATTCAACCGCACCGCAAAACAAGACAGCAACGGAAAATCTTTTCGCTCGCCCCGCACGAACGCGGAAAAGCGGGATAAAAATCCCGCTTTTCCGTATTTTGCAATGCAATTGCAACGGCTTACGTCAGCAGTAGTACGGTGTTGCGTTTATCCACCGTCACGCCCGCAAGAGGATACTGTCCGTTTACGCTTCCGCCCTCGCCGTCTATTTCACAGTAAAGACCGAGCTTGGCAATCGCGTTTTTAGCCTCGTTTACGCTCATTCCGGTGAAGTCGGGCAAGGCGAATTCCGTGCCGATAATGTCCGCTTCCTCTCCCGTGTACTGCGGCTCTATCCCCAGATAATCGAATATACCCGCAAATATTCCGCCTACGAGCGGCGCCGCGACAAGCGAGCCGTAATACATATATCCCTGCGGCTCGTCAACTATCATAAGCACCGCGTAATTTGCGCCCTCCGTGAGCGAAAACCCGAGGAACGAGGATATGTATTTGCCGCCGGCAATCGCTCCGTTGGCATATTTCTGCGCGGTGCCCGTCTTGCCCGCGACCCGATACCCCGGTACGTACGCGCCCTTTCCGCTTCCCGTGGTAACCACGCTTTCAAGCAGTGTGCGCATAGTGTCGGAGGTCTTCTGAGATATGACCCTGTTTCCCTGCGCAGTCAGCTGAGAGCCGAAAGCCATTTTGCCGCTCGCGTCAGTCACGCCCGAAAGCAGGTGCGGCGTTATTCTCGTCCCGCCGTTCATAACCGCCGAGGTTGCGCCGATAAGCCCTATCGGCGTGACGGCGACCGCCTGTCCGAAGCCTATTCTTGCAAGGTCGACCGTCTTGACCGCGTCCCGACTTATGAAAATGCCGCTAGTCTCCCCCGTCATATCCACTCCAGTCTTGGTCGTCAGCCCGAAATCGCGCAGATAGTCGTAAAAGGTGCTCGTTCCCATTCTCAGAGCGCTCTCCATAAATACGCAGTTGCAGCTTCCTTCCACGCCTTGCGCAAAATCAATCGAGCCGTGACCTACGGACTTCCAGCATCTTATGCGCTTTCCGTCCACCGTTTTGGAGCCGGGACAATAGAATCTGTCCGAAACGGACAGATCGGAAGAGCACACGTCTGAACTCCAGTCACTAAGGTCAATC
>CANDBF010000021.1 GCA_947382865.1 uncultured Clostridia bacterium | reverse complement strand
GACGGTCGCATGAAATATTTGAGGAAAGTCCGAGCATCACAGGGCAAGGGTGCCGGGTAACTCCCGGTGAAGGCGACTTCAAGGACAGTGCAACAGAAAAAAACCGCCGCTTTTGCGGTAAGGATGGAAAGGCGAGGTAAGAGCTCACCCGCAATTTGGCGACAATGCGCGATGTAAACCCCACCCGATGCAAGATTGGAGCAATACGTGTAGCCCGCACGCTCCGCACATCGCTTGAACGGCGCAGAAATGCGTCGTCTAGATAGATGACCGCCCAAGACAGAACTCGGCTTACAGACTATCTCGCATTATGGAAAACGACCGCGCATGAGCGGTCGTTTTTCATAGATAATGGTCAACAATGGGATATATAACTCACAGGGCGTTCGCCCTGCGAACGCTAGCAGTCTCTTGAAAAAGCGTTCGTTGCGTTCCACCTTATCAAGCAAAGCACACGCGCAAAATTAATTTCGTGAAACAAATTTATTTAAGCCCCGCCTTATATCTGTCCGCCCACGCTTTCATTTCCTTGGCGTGAGGCACGGCGAATTTGCTGTAATCGTTTCCGCCTATAAGCCGCGCGACCTCGTCGGTATCGTCAATCAGCAAATCGACGCGCGTAAGCGTTTTTCCGTTCTCCGCGGATTTGGAAATCAGATAGTGGCTGTCCGCCATTGCGGCGAGGCTGGGCATATGTGTGACCGCGATAACCTGCCTGTTGCGCGAGATATTACAGAGTTTTTCGGATACCACTGCGGAGATATTGCCGGAGATTCCGGTATCTATTTCATCGAAAACCATTGTTCCGATTCCGTCTATTCCCGCGACTATATTTTTGAGCGCCAGCATAAATCTGGACATCTCGCCACCGGAAATGATTTTTGCAAGCGGTTTTAACGGCTCTCCTATATTGGGAGAAATCAAAAACTCGATTTTATCCGCCCCGTTCTCTCCTATTTCGTCAATTTGCTCGGCAGATTCGATTTGCACCTTGAACGTGGAACTGCCCATCCCAAGGTCGCCAAGCTCGCGAACCATAGATTTTTCAAATTCTGAGGCAACCTTTTTTCTGACAGCCGTCAACTTTGCGGCGCTTTCCGAAAGGCTTTTGCCCGTCTTTATTATTTCGTTTTCAAGCTCCGCGACTCTCTCTGCCGCGTTAGACAGCATATCCGCTTCGGCTTTCGCATTTTCGTAAAAGGATTGCAGCGACTCGTAATTTCCGCCGTATTTGCGCAGCACTCCCCTGACTTCTTCAAGTCTGTCTTCCAGCTTATCCGCCGAACGGCTGTCGAAATCCAGTTTGTCAAGCATATCCGACAGAGTTTCGCTTATATCGTCAATTTCCAGTTTAGCGCTGTTAAGTCTGTCGTTCAGGGCGGGAATATCATCGTCAAAGGAAGAAATCGTATTAAGAGCGGATATGGAAGACTTGATCTGAGCCGCTATTCCTCCCGAATCATATCCGTCAAGCGACGATTTTGCCGATTGCAAGGCTGATAAAATCTTTTCCGTATTGCGTATACGTTTACGCTGCGCAAGCAAGGATTCTTCCTCACCCTCGCCCACGTTTACGCGTTCTATTTCGTCTATCTGGTATTTAAGAATATCCAGACGTCTTTCGCGCTCGTCTCCGTTGCCGTATTTCCCAAGCTCGCGCTTTAATGATGTATAGTTTGAATACTCTTTTTGCACCTCTGCTTTGCAATTAAATAGCTTTGTTTCGCCTATGCTGTCAAGCAGCGTAATGTGATTGGCGCTTTTAAGCAGGGATTGATGCTCGTGCTGACCGTGTATATCTACAAGCAACTCGGTCAGACCTTTAAGAATTGACAGCGTAGCGATACGTCCGTTTATTCTGCATTCGTTTTTGCCCTCGACGGTCATTTTGCGGCGAAGGATAAGCACGTCTTCCGCGTCTATGCCCACGCTGTCGAGATATTCGGATATCTGCGGATTTATATATTCGTCGAAAACGGCTTGCACCACGGCGTACTCCGTGCCGTAGCGTATAAGAGATTTATCTGCTCTTTCGCCCAAAACGAAATTGAGAGAGTCGATAATTATCGACTTTCCCGCGCCCGTTTCGCCGCTCATGATATTCAAGCCGTCTCCCAAAGCGAGTTCCAGCTTATCAATCAGAGCGATATTTTCAATGAGGAGTTGCCTGAGCATAAACGCCTCTCGCGCAAATCAGAATAATCTGTTCGAGTCAAGCAGACTTTTCAGTCTTTCGCAAATCATATCTGTGTGCTCGGCATTATCTATCGCTACAAAAATCGTATTGTCGCCCGCAATAACGCCCAGCACCTCTTCGAAGTTTAGCTTATCTATAAGCTCCGCCGCGGGACCCGCGCTTCCGACCTCCGTCTTCAAAACTACGAGATTGCCCGAACTGCGTATAGAAAGCACGGTGTTTTTGAACATATTCAAAAATTTGTCCGCCACCGTCGATTCCTTGGTACGCTGAACGGAATATTTATAATGTCTTCCGTCCGAAGCAAGCGTCTTTATTATCCCCATATCCTTTATATCGCGGGAAATAGTTGCCTGCGTAACGTTGAAGCCCTCGTTTTTGAGGTATTCGACGAGTTCCTCCTGCGTGTCAATGTCGTGTTTTGAAATAATATCCAAAATTTTGAGTTGACGGTTTGCTCTTGTCATAATTTCACCTTATCCTTTGATATTGTCTAGCGGAGCGTCGTGCCCCATCTGTTCATCTTACGAAGCAGTTTTTCATAAAAATTTCCGTCGTCCACGGACGCGAGCCTAACTATGCTTCCCGACTTTTTCACGCGAAGAAGCGCGTTTCTGGGTAATTTTGCGACCTCTTCTCCGTCTATTGCCACGATAGCCGCATTTCTGTCGCCCATATCGTTGCCTTTAAGACAAAGCACTATTTCCGCGGAGGAAGCGACTACAAGAGGTCTGGAATGCAGTGAATGCGCACAAATGGGATTGACGATTATAGCGTCGACGTCGGGCGCTATAACGGGACCGCCCGCCGAAAACGAATATGCAGTCGAGCCTGTCGGAGTAGACACGATAAGCCCGTCGCTGTGATAAGTGTCCACATAGCTGTCGTTCACGTATAAATCGAGATTAATGGGTCGAGAACCACCGCTTTTGACCACGACCTCGTTAAGCGCTCTACCCATACTTTTCCCGTCCGCAACAGCATCAAGCAGCATACGCGGACGTCCCTCACCGTATTTAAGCGCGTCAACGACGGCTTTCGGCTCCGCGTCCTGCTCGAAAGCGGACAAAAAGCCCATAGTACCGAGATTTACGCCGAGAATTTCTACGTCGGCTCCGCCCGAATCCCTGACTGCTTCCAGCATGGTCCCGTCGCCGCCGAACACCAGAACCTTGTCTGCGTCGTTAGGAATAATCCCCAAGTCGCACTCGTATACGTCGAAAGACCCATCCTCTTTCAGCGCTTCGAGAACGGCGAGTCTCGTTTTGTCGTTGTGCATATTTGGTCTTGTCACAACCGCAATCTTCATATAAACCTCGCTTTGCATTGGCATTATACACTATGCAAAATCTAAATTCAAGTAAACTATGCATAAATATTTTGAAATGTATAAATTATATACCGATTTATACATATCTAATCAAAAATATAAATCTGCACCCGCCGCTTGACTTTATGAGCAAAAATGATATAGTTAAAATATGATTCAAAATCTTCTTGCAATATCGGAAATGGCGACAAAAATCGTCGCGGGTCTTTCAGGCAGTTTACTTGCAATTATAATAATTGTAATAGTTATAGTGCGCTCAAAAAAGAGCCGATAAGCATATCTGCAAAAATTCGATTGAAAAAGTTTAATAAAACTTGCGGACGAACATATGATGGGCGTTGCCTGTTTCCGACAGACTAAAATGCATAAAATCCGTATGTTGTTGAATATTTTTTATGCATTTCCATCTATTATTTTCTTAAATATAGCAAATATTCGACGTTTTTGGTCTTAAATCTTATCGGGGCTTCGGACAAACCCAAAATATCGAAGCCGACTTCTGCTGCAAAGCTAACTACGGCGTCGACTGCGCGTTTTCGCAATTTTTCGTTTGTCACTATTCCGTTTTTTGTAAGCGAATTTTTATCGAGCTCGAATTGCGGTTTGACGAGCGTAACCGCCTCTGCGCCGTCTTCGAGTATGCCGTAAATCTGCGGAAAAACAAGTTTTAGGGATATAAAGCTCAAATCCGAGCACGCAAACCGCACCTTTGGAAAATCCTTCGGAAGATCTCTTGCATTCGCTCTTATAAATTCCACTTTTCCGCCGTCAAGCAAATGCTTCGGCAACGCGCACTCCGCCACGTCCACGGCGATCACACGCTCCGCGCCGCGCCTTAGCAAACAATCCGTAAAGCCACCGTTCGAACAACCGATATCCGCGCAAATTTTCCCTTTGACGTTGATATCGAAAACCCTAAAAGCCTCTTCCAACTTGTATGCGCCCTGAGAAGCATAGTCGTTAGAATCTACGATTTCCACATGCTCGTCGGTCACGTCGTACGCGGTTTTTGTGATTTTGGCGCCGTTTACAAGCACCCCGCCCGTCTTTATAAGGTTCTCCGCGTACGTTCGCGAACGCAAATCGAACTTATCAAGGATATATTTATCGAGTCTCATCGCTGTCCGTCGGCTCGCTTTGCTTGCCTTTTGACTTATTTATTTTTTTCTGTGCGCTCGCCTTCTTGCGGATTTTGCGCTCGTCTTTGTTGAATACAGCAAGTATCCGCGCCACAAACATAACGAAGTCCTTGGAATTGTTGATAGCAATATTTTTCATAAACGCCTTTCCGCCTATCGTCAGAGCGGAAACTATTGCGGAGATGATAATAGTAAGCCATCTTTGCCAGGATTCTCCCAAAAGAAGCGAAATTTTCACCACTACAGCCGCGGAGCACGCGCCCGAAATAATTCCGAAAATATCTCCGATAACGTCGTTGCAAATGCTTGAAACCGTACTGCTGTTTTTGACCAGCCACATAGCGGTCTTTGCGCCGTGCACCTTTCTCGAAGCCATAGAAATTATGGGAGTCACATCGCAGGAAGTCACCGCAACGCCTATCGCGTCGAACAATATGCTGGCAAGAATGAGAAACGCAAGCAGTAAAATAACAATTACTATCTGCTCCGCAGAAGCCGTAAGGTCGCTGAGGAAGCTGAAAAACGCCGCCAATACAAAAGAAATCACAGTGACTTTAAGCCACCATGTGTTATATTTCTTTTTATTTTTTTTCTTTTTGGTATCAGGTTGAGAATCGGAGGTTTTCTGCGCGTCCTGCACTGTGTTCTTTGCCGACTGCACCGTAACCTTGGTCATAACTTCGTGCGAATTTTCGCTCCCTTCCGCATCGGGAACGGGAACGTCCGCATTTGATTTTTTTGTGTCCGAATCCGGACTGCCTTTATCGTCAAAGGTGTTCAAATCTACCTCTTATTTGCGTTTTTTTGGTGGCAACAACTTGGGTAAACCTTGCGCCTTAGGTTCGGTAGGATTTCCCTATGCGGAAACTTGTCGTCGCCGTACAAGACGTTTCCGATTACTCCGCACATCCTTACGGAAACCGAATCGCCACTTAGAGCACACTATAATCCCCAAGCTGTCTACAAAGAACAGTCTAGAAGATTTCCTTGACAGATTCCTCGCCGCCCTTATCTTTTTTTGCAATGCGGATTTCAATGAGCAATCGCTCGCGGGTATTGGCCATACCTCGCTCGCGTTCACATATCCCTGCGCATCACTCAAAGCAGGCTACTCTGCACACAGCGCTTTCGCACCGCATAGACAGGTTTCACCCCGGTCAGTAGGAGCATAAAGCCCTACCGAGTCGGGTCTCCACGGAAAATGGGTCGGGGTTTGCATGCCGTTGCAAGCCGCCCAGAATCCTTAACTCCCAGCAACAGCCCCGATTTGGGCAAAAGAAGCCATCACCAGAAACTTCATCGATATGCCCTTCGACGATATTTTACCCCCGTCTCCGGAACGGTGGAATCTGACTAGAATACTGCGCCACCATTTATATTATTATATCAACTTGCGCAAAAATGTCAACAGACATCAAAAATACCTTGATTTTTATACAAATTTTAGAATTATCAAAACTAATCGAGCATAATAGCTACGATTATTCTGTGGTTTAGAAAAAATGAAAATGTGATTTAATATATTACGTTCGTTTAGAATATCGATTTTAACAAAATAAATATTACAGTCAGCTGTTAAGCGTGACCTTGTCTATATCCGACAAAAACTTCTCGACTCTCGTTTTGGAACGTCTTGTAAGCGCCGAGAGCTCGGAAACGGAAAAACCGCCAAGAACCTCATCGGCATATTTTTTAGCTTTTTTCAAGGTATCGGCATTCACCGCCAAACCGAAAATCGGCGTCAGAGACGCGCCGCTCTGCTTGGTGCCTAAAAAATCTCCCGCTCCCCGCAACTCGAAATCCGCTTCCGCAAGATACTGCCCGTCGTTGTGTTCACAAAAAATTTCCAGTCTGCGCGCCGCTTTTTCGCTTGCATTCGAGCAGTGCACAAAGCAATGTGCTTCGCTTCCGTCTCTTCCGACCCGTCCGCGCAGCTGATGCAGAGACGCAAGCCCGAATCTGTCGGCGTTTAGTATCAGTATTTCGCTTGCGCGCGTATCTACGCCCACTTCAACCACTGTCGTAGCTATTAAAACCGAAATTTCTCCTGCGGAAAACGCACGCATAACCTCGCTTTTTTCGCATTCCTTCATTTTTCCGTGCAAGACGCCCACCTTCAAGCCGTCGAAACAGCTTATATAATCGCGCACAAAACTTTCGATGGAATTCAAGTCGTAACCTTCCGCGTCGACGATGGACGGACATACGATAAACGCCTGTTTTCCGCGCCCGCAAAGCTCCGCAACCCTATTTGCGCCCTCTTCCGCAGTATCGACGATAGACGTTTTGATATTTGACGCCGCTTCCTTTCTCTTTTCTATAACGGAAATATCTATATTGTCGTAAAATGTCAGCGCCATAGAACGCGGAATAGGCGTCGCCGTAAGAGAGATAACGTCCGTAGCGCCCTTAGCTTCGAGAGCTCTGCGCTCGTTTACGCCGAATTTATGCTGTTCGTCTATCAATGCGAGAGTCAGTTTCTTGAATTTCACGTTCTCGGATATAACGGATTGCGTACCTATTACGCAATTCAGGCTTCCGTCCGCAAGTCCGCTCAATATGGTTTTCTTTTCCGACTCGCGCGTAGATGAAGTCAGCAATGCAAAACTAATACCCAGCTTATCGGCTATACTGCGGAATTTTTCGCAATGCTGCTTTGCGAGTATCTCGGTGGGAACCATAAGCGCCGCCTGATTTGCGGAAAAAGCGCAAGCAGCCATAGCGAAAAACGCCACCGCCGTCTTTCCACTGCCTACGTCGCCGCTTATTATACGCGCCTCGCGCTTATTGCCGCGTAAAGATCGGAGAATATCCTCGAATGCAAAAAATTGAGACGGAGTAGGTTCATACGGCAAAGCCGATATATAGTTGTCTATTCTAAAATTTGTTAAATTATATAATACTTTTCTCGAATTATTGCCAATTTTTCTTTGTTTTTTGTATAAAGCAAGCGTAATCGCCATATCTATAACGGCAAGCTCTTCTCTTGCGGCGACAGCGGTCTTTACATCTTTCGGACGGTGAATATTCAAAAATATCTGCGACATATCGCTGTTTACACGCGCAAAACGTCCGTCATAATAGGCATTTTCAAGCGAATCCAAAGCATTGTCGAGTATTTTCTTATATGCGTTCTGCCCTATTATTCCCTTCAATGGATAGACCGTATAAATGTCGCGCAGCTTGGTTATCTTCTCGATTTTTTCAATTTGCGGATTGACAATTTCAAACGCGCCTACGTCGCTTGTAAGTCTGCCGAATATGCGGTAGCTATCGCCGACGTTAAAGCCGTCGTGCAAAAAAGGCATATTATAGAAGGTAACCTTGAAATGCAACGGTCTGTTTTTGCAGAGATTATCAGCAAAATTTATATGAAAGGAGCGCTTCCCCCTTGGAGAAACCGCAGAAACCTTTTCAGCTCTGCCCTCGAACAAACCAAGCTGTCCCGCCTGCGCGTCGTTTATACTCTGAGGGCTCTGCAAATCTATATACTTTGTCGGTAAAAAAGAATAAAGTTCAAATACGGATTTGATATCCAGTTCTTCAAACTTTTTCAATGTGGCGCTTCCAACGCCTTTTATTTGGTCGAGAGTAAGCATAATCGGCTTATTCCGCCGAAATTATATAATAGTAATGCGGCTGACCGCCGTAGTAGCACGCGATTTCCAAATCCTCGAATACTCTGGAAAGCTTTTCGACAAGTCCGTTTGCGTCCTCCTCGCTTACGCCCTCGCCGTAATAAATAGTGACCATAACCTTTTCGTTCGCGATTTTCTTTATAGTATTTATCGCAGTTTCGGAAATAGCGGAGCTCTTCGCCACTATTTTTTTGTTGCATATTCCGATTATATCGCCCTCTTTGACCGAGAAGCCGTTCATCCTCGTAGAGCGCACGGCGTGCGTGATTTCCGCAACGCAGGTGCTTCCGACGGTAGCGCGCATATTTTCGTAATTCTCATCGGGATTGCCTTCCTCGTCGTATGCGAGCATCGCCGAAATGCCCTCGGGAATATTTGACGTCGGAATAACGTAAACGCTTGACTGCGCAAGCTCCTTTGCCTGCTCTGCGGCAAGTACAATATTTCCGTTATTTGGCAGAACGTACACGTTTTTCGCCTTCGCGCTGTTGATAGCCGTAAGAATTGTATCCACGCTCGGGTTCATCGTCTGTCCGCCCTCTACGACTATATCGACAAGCAAATCCTTGAATATATCGGCAAGTCCCTGCCCGCAACAGACGGACACGACCGCGTTTTCTTTAAGCTCCGCTTCTTCCGCGGGAGCGTCGTTCTCGTGAATTTTGCGGTACTGCTCCAACATATTCTCGATTTTGACGCCTTCGAGTTCGCCGAGCTCCAAAGCGAATTTGAGCGCTCTGTCGGGATGATTGGTATGAACGTGAGTTTTTACGAGGTCGACGTCGGATATTACGAGCACGCAATCGCCTATCGTCATAAGTTTATCGCGGTATTTGTCAATCGCCGCCTCGGTAACCTCCTTGTTCAGATGCGTGATGAAATACTCCGTACAGTATTGGAAAGTGATATTTTCATAGTCGTTTTCATAGCTGTCGAACTCTTTTGAGGAAGCCTCGCCGATTTCATCGGGCTGAATTTTTATGCTTTCGCCGCTAATCAACACCAAATCGAGCCCGCAAAGCGTGCGGTACATCCCGTCGAATACGGTGACGATGCCTCTGCCGCCTGCGTCCACGACTCCCGCCTTTTTCAGAACGGGCAGCATTTCGGGAGTTTTTTGAAGTATGTCCTCGCCCGCATCAATAACCTTTTTAAGGAAATCCGCAAACAGGATTTTTTTGCTGCGCGACGCGCTGACCGCCGTCTCCGCCATAACGCGGATAACTGTCAATATCGTTCCTTCCTTCGGCTTTGTGACCGCGCTGTATGCAATTTCCGCACCTTTTTTCAGGCACTGCGCAAAGGTCTTGGGCGTAATTTCGGATTTATCTGCAAGCGCAAGCGCGAAGCCCTTGAATATCTGGGAAGAGATGACGCCGGAATTTCCTCTCGCGCCTTTAAGCGCGCCCTTTGAAAACGCCTGCGAAATATCCTCCACGTGCAAGGATTGGCACGCGTTTACCTCTCTTATTGCGGAAGAAAGCGTAAGCGACATATTCGTGCCCGTATCGCCGTCCGGCACGGGGAACACGTTAAGCTCGTCGATGGTGGCGCGGTTGATCTCCAACGCCTTGACGCCGCCCGCGAGCATTTCCTTAAATTTTGAACCGTCTATCACTGTCATATGTTTTCCTATTACAAGCGGATGCCGACCACGTTGACGTGCACGCGCTTAACGCGCATACCCGTGAACGTTTCGACAGAAAATTTGACCGCATCCGATAAAGACTTTTTTACGGCATCAATGTTGACGTCGCGTTTGAGCACGACGAAAAGCTCTATATAAATAAAGTTGTCCACCGTCTGAACGAGGACGCCTTTGCCGTGCTGATTTTTGTTGAAAAGCTGTCCGAAATTATCGCTGAAACGGCGCGAGACCAAGTCAACCACGCCGTAGCACTCCGATGCGGTATGCGAGGCGACCGCCTGCACTGCCTCATCGCTTATGGAAATTTTTCCGAACTTATTCGATGTTGTAAGCGACATATTGTACCTTGATAGGAATTTTACTATATATAAATATTTTTTGCAACTAAATCGCAAATCTTTGCGCAAATCAGTTGCAAAACAATGTTATATTTGGTAGAATAACAGCGTTTGAATTAGGAGGTAGTATTATGTCCAGAGTTTGCAGCGTATGCGGAAAAGGCAGAATGAGCGGCAATGCGGTCAGCCATAGTAATAGAAAAACAAGACGCAGTTGGGCGCCTAACGTACAAAAGGTCAAAGTGACAACCGAAAGCGGCGGAGTGAAAGAGGTTTATATCTGCACGCGTTGCCTGCGTTCGGCAAACCGTACGGGCAAAATCAACCGCGCATAATCCGTATTGTAATTTATCAAAAAAATACCTTCTCTTGCGGGAAGGTATTTTTCATATCGTTTTTTACAAATTCCGCTCTTCCTGACGTGCAATCTGTGTGTAAACTATATGCATTAGAATCCGCAATAATAAGCGTTTCTATTTACATATTTCGGGCACAATGCCTGCACAAGCTATCCTTACCTATAATGCGGCGCAACGCACTCCGTCAATCCGCCGAGCTCTTGTTTTTATGTACGAACAGTCTGAGTATCGCCTTTATGATTTTAGGCGGATTTATACAAATAATCTTATTCATTGCGCCCTCCGTTTTTTATAGATTATGAAGCGCATGCGCAATGTGTGAAAATATTCTGTTATAATTCTTGGCGGCAACAATTCTATTGATTATTCCTTATTCAGATTTGCATAGCCGCGACCGCCGAACGCGGATCGGCGGCCTTAAATACCGCGCTGCCCGCAACGGCGATATCCGCGCCCGCCAGCTTGACCTTTGCTATATTTGCGGGGCACACGCCCCCGTCCACCTCGATTTCAAAATCCAGCCCGTCGCGTTTTCTTATTTCATCTGCGGCGCGCGCCTTTTCAAGGCAATTTTCCATAAAGCTCTGTCCGCCGAAGCCCGCCTGAACGGTCATAATCACAAGCAAATCGATTTGACTGAGATAAGGAATCGCAATCTTCAAATCCATATCCGCATTGACGGCAAGCCCGCATTTTTTGCCGTGACATCTGATTATATCCAGAGCTCCCGACACGTCGAGGGATGCTTCGGGATGAAAGGTCACGATATCCGCACCCGCTTCGCAGAACTTTCCGACGTATTTCTCGGGCTCGGTTATCATAAGATGGGCGTCGAGCGGAAGCTCCGTGTATCTGCGCAAGTCCTTTATCATCGGCATTCCGAAGGTTATATTCGGCACGTATACGCCGTCCATAACGTCGCAGTGCACTATATTCGCGCCCCATTCTTTAAGGCTGTCCATAGCCTTCGCCATCTTACAAAAATCAGCCGATAAAATCGACGGTGCAACTTTTATCATAATACATCTCCTTGCGGCTTAGCCGCCTATCAGTCGTATTTTGTATCTCTGCGCTCTTTAAGCTCCGCAAAAATAGTCTTGTATCTTTCGTATCTTCCTATGCCTATATCCTTGCCTACTCTCGGCTTGACGGCGCAGTCCGGCTCGTCTATATGCATACAGGTGTTAAAGCGGCAGTCCCTGCGGAATTTTTCCATTTCGTCGAAATACAGCCGCAGGTTCTCCGGCGGAATATCCACCGTTTCCAGCATAGAGAAGCCGCACGTGTCGACCAGATACGTCCCCTCTCCGAGGAACAGTATCTCCGTCCTCCGCGTAGTATTCTTTCCTCTGCGGATTTTTTTTGCAAGCTCGCCCACTTCCAGCTCGTCGGAGCCTAAAACCGCGTTTATAAGCGAGCTCTTGCCGACCGCCGACTGTCCCGCAAAGCATACGGTTTTACATAAGGAAGCGCGGGCGATTTCGTCTATTTTCTCTCCCGTCTGCGCGCTGCACTCTATGATTTGAATTATGCCGTTGTATTCCGACGTATCTACGCGACATAAATCGCACTTGTTTACGACGAGCACGGGCTCGATGCCCTGCTGATGACAGTTGACGATAATCTTGTCTACTAGCAGAAAATCGGGAGCAGGCTCCGTCGCAATGACTATAAAGCACAAATCGACGTTGCTTATATACGGTCTTATAAGTCGATTTTTGCGCGGCATAATCTCCTCGATGACAAAGCTGTCGCGCTCCTTTGCGATATTCACGTAATCGCCGACGAATATATTCCCGTCCGCCTTGAGTTTTTTACGCGCAAAACAGACCTTGACGCCGCTCTCGGTATCGACGAAAAACTTGGAAGCCACCGCTTTTATGACGCGCCCGCGATAGGTATTTTTCACTCGCTTATCTCCTCTGCATATCTTCTTCTGAGCTGTCCGCATGCCCCCTCTATATCCGCGCCCAAGCTCTTCCTTATAGTAGACGAAACGCCGAGCCTTTGCAGCTTTGCAAGGAACTCATTCGCCGCGTCCGCACTCGGAGCGGTATAATCGTTTTCCTTGACCTCGTTCAAGCGGATAAGATTGACGTGCGACGGGAATCCCGACGTAAGTTCGGCAAGGCGACGGGCGCAGGCGTCCGAATCGTTTTTGCCGCGTATGAGCGTATATTCAAATATAACGCGTCTTCCCGTCTTTTGGAAATAGTATTTTGCGCTCCTTATGAGCTCGTCGATTCCGTACGCCTTATTGACGGGCATAAGCGCGCTTCTGTCCCCGTCAAATGGCGAGTGCAGGCTTATCGACAGAGTAACCTTGTGTCCGCTATCGGCAAACTTTACAATTTTGTCGCAAAGCCCCGAGGTGGAAAGGGAGATATTGCGCTCGCCTATGTTCAGTCCCTTTTCGTTTCCGACCTCGCAAAGAAACGCCAGCACGTTGTCATAATTGTCGAATGGCTCACCGCTCCCCATAAGCACCAGCTTATTGACGGCTCTGTTTTTGGAGCTGCCGCCGGAGTCTCTGTTGACCGCGACGACCTGTCCCAGCATCTCGCCGACCGTCAGATTGCGCACAAGCCCGTCCAGTCCGCTCGCGCAGAAGGTACATCCCATCCTGCACCCCACCTGCGTGGAAAGGCAAAGCGTATTGCCGTAATCGTGCGGCATATACACTCCCTCGATGAGATTGCCGTCCGTAAGCGCAAACAAATACTTTTTCGCGCCGTCTCTGCCCTCGAACGTTTTCAAAATTCGCACGGGATTGGCTACGTAATTTTCGTCAAGATAAACGCGTAGCTCCTTTTTCAGCGAGGTCATCTCTGCGAAAGTCCTTCCGTCATTGAGAAATCCGTATATCTGCGCGCCGCAGTACTTAGGATAATCGGGCAACAGAACGGCGATGTCCTGCGCGGACATTCCGAGCAAAGCCTTTTTAGTTTTGCCGCTTTCCGTCGACATACGTCACCTCATATCCTATTGATGCGCGCGATATAAAATCCGTCGTACTCCCCGTGCGGAAGCAGCCTCGCGCTCCCGTCGTTTCCCACGTAACAGCCGCCCCCGATTTTATCGATTGCGGCAATATGCTCTAAACCGTATCTGCCGTCATCGAGCAAGGATTTTACCACCTCGCCGTTCTCCTCGTCAAAAAGCGTACAGGTGGAATATACCATAGTTCCGCCCTTTGCAAGATAGCTTGCGGCATTTTTTATTATGCGCTTCTGCGTTGCTTGCAGGGAGAGAATTTCCTCCTCGCCTCTCGACAGAAATACGTCGGGATGCTTCAAAAAAGTCCCGAAACAGGAGCACGGAGCGTCCACAAGCACATAATCGAATTTCCCTATCCAATCCTCTCGCAGCTTTGTAGCGTCCGCCTGAACAGGCTTGACGTTTGTCGCGCCCATTCGCTTCGCATATCTCTTTATAAGCTCTATTCTGTGCGGATGAAGCTCGCCCGCAACGACTGTGCTTTTTGGACACAGCTCGCTCATATACACGGCTTTGCCTCCCGGCGCGGAGCATACGTCGAGTATCGCGCTCCCGTCCCTCGGCGCGAGAGACTGAACGGCAAGCATGCTCGACGGCGATTGAAAGGTTATCTTTCCTTCGTCGAAAAGTTTCTTGATTTCCGCGTCGAATCTGACGCTCAGTCCTCCGACATCGCTCTCCTCGTATTTCGCTTTGGCTAGATTAAGTCTGCTTTTGACCTCTTTTAAGTCCGTTTTGCGCGAGTTTACGCGGATATGCTCCTTGTGGTCGGATTTCGCGGACAGAACGCTTATCGCGGTTTCCTTACCGTACTGTGCTATCAGCTTTTCTACAAACCATTCGGGCTTGGAGTATTTCACCGACAGATAGCTTTTATCGTTTTCATTAGGCAGCTTATAATCTCCGCTCGCAACCTTTTTCAGCACGGCGTTTATAAAACCGCTCGCGCCGCCTTTTCCTATTGCCTTTGCGGATTCCACGCACTCGCTCACTATCGCAAACGTTGGCACGTCGCTTAGATTTTCAAGCGCGTAAATACCTATTTTAAGCAGGATCGCAACCGCTTTTTGCGGCTTCTTGTCCGCAAGCGCGGGCAGTATGTATTCTGAGCGCACGTCGTTTTCAAGCGTTCCGTACACGAGGCGTACGGACATATCGCTTACGTCCGCGTTATGCACCGCCATATTGCTGTATGTACCGTCGGAATATATTCCGCTTAAAATCCTGTATGCGCCGAGAATATGCTTTTTCATTCGCCAAGCCTCGCGCCGATTTCAACCTTATGCCCTTTGAGAAACTCTCTGTCCGACATACGCTTAGAGCCTTCAAGCTGAATTTCTTTAAGACGGATACAGCCGTCTCCCGCTTTTACGACAAGTCCCGACTTTATGTCAGCCGCAACCACTGTTCCGAACGGATACTCGCCGTCATAATTTTCGATTGAGTATGCCTCGGAGTTTTGCACATTTACGTGACGTAATTCTCCGCCGTCCGTCTTTTCTATTTCAAAAACTTTAAGCGTTTTGCCGTCAAGTCGCGTATACGCCGACGGCCACGGGGTCATTCCGCGCACGAAGCAACCGAGCGCCTCGGCGGACTTTGAAAAGTCGATGATTCCGTCCGACTTTTTTATCATACGGCAAATTGTCGCTCGGCTGTGGTTCTGCGGCACGTATTGCGCCTTTCCGTTCTCTACGAGCGAAACCGCTTCCAAAATAAGCTCCCCGCCGAGCTCCGCAAGCCTGTCGAACAGCTCTCCTGCGGTCTCCCTGTCTCCGATTGTCAGACTTCTCTGCAAAATTATGTCGCCCGCGTCGACGTCCTTCACCGTGCGCATAATAGTCACGCCCGTTTCTTCTTCTCCGTCGATTATCGCCTGCTGTATGGGAGAGGCTCCGCGATATTTGGGGAGCAAGGAAGCATGCACGTTAAGCACGCCGTGCTTGGGAATCGCAAGAAACCTTTCGCTCAGTATCTGACCGAACGCCGCCGTTACGACAATATCGGGTTTCAGCGAAATTATGTCGTCCAGTCCGTCGCGAGAAACCCTGTCATACTGCAAAACGGGTACGCCTGCCTTTTCGGCGGCGATTTTGAGAGCGGGGGCCTGCGTTTTATGACCGCGCCCGACGGGCTTATCGGGAGAGGTCACGACAGCGCAGACCTTGTGCGCCCCGTGCAGCCTTTCAAATACCTCTGCGGAAAAATCCGCCGTGCCCATAAATACTATTTTCATGTTTAATCCTCGTTTCTCAAATCCGTCGCAATCGACGTGTAAACAATTCCGTCAAGATGGTCCATCTCGTGCATAAACGCTCTTGCGGTAAAGCCGGTTACCTTATACTTTTTCATATCCCCGTTCCTGTCCTGCGCAAGCACCGTAACCTTCATCGGGCGCGTGACCGTGCCGTATTTTTTCGGTACGGAAAGACACCCCTCGGGTCCCGTCTGCGTTCCGCTCTGCGATTTGAGCACGGGGTTTATAAGCTCGAAATAGCCGTCTTCCGTATCAACCACGCATACGCGCTTCAAGACTGCCACCTGCGGCGCGGCAAGTCCCGCTCCGTTTGCGGCTTTGACGGTTTCTTTCATATCGTCGAGCAAAGTCCAGAGTCTTTCGTCAAAGGTCTCCACTTCGCGGCAATGCTTGGTGAGAATGGGGTCGGGCACCTTTACAATCAATCTTTTCGCCATAATTTCAACCTGTTTTGCGTTCGTATTTTATATCAGACTCTGCGGATTTATTTCCACAAAGATACTTCCTTTTTTTGGTCGGTTCTCGTCCGCCGCAGCGTAAATGCGGGGCATAGCCTCTCCGAACGACTCTGGAGCTATACGCATAAGCACCTGATATCGATGAAGTCCGTTCATTCTCGTTACGGGCGATTTCGCCGCGCCCAAATACACAAATTTGCCGCATTCCCGTTCAAGCGATTGCATTGCGCGATACACGTTCCTCGTACAGTCCACAACGTCCTGTTCCTCCGCGGAATTTAGCAGCACGCGCACTATCTTCGTATAAGGCGGAAACTTGGTCACGAGCCTCGTATTTATTTCCTTTTTCCAAAAGCCTACGTAGTCGTAGTCCTTTGCAAATCTAAACACGTAGTGCCTCGGCGCGTAGGTCTGCAAAATCACTCTGCCCGCCTTTTCCGCTCTGCCAGCTCTGCCCGCCACCTGCGTTATTAGCTGGAATGTCCTCTCCGAGGAGCGGTAATCACTGAAATAAAGCGCGGCGTCCGCTTCGAGTATTCCCACAAGCGTAACGTTTGAAAAATCGTGTCCCTTCGCTATCATCTGCGTGCCGACAAGCACGTCCGCCTCGTGATTGCCGAATGCGGAAAGTATTTTCAGATAGCTGTCGCGGCGCGAAGTAGTGTCGTTATCCATTCTCAGCGTGCGCACCTCGGGGAAATAGCGTTTGAGCTCTTCAACCACCTTTTCCGTGCCTATGCGCCCCTGCTTTATGCGGTCGCTCCCGCAATTCGGACACTTGGTAAGCGCATGATAGCGTTTGCCGCAGTAGTGGCATTTAAGCTCGTTGTCCTCTTTATGGTAGGTAAGCGAGACGTCGCAGTCCTCGCATTTTGCAACGTAGCCGCACTCCTTGCACCTTATAAAAGAAGCGAATCCCCTGCGGTTGAGGAAGAGCATAACCTGCTCTTTTCTTGCAAGCGCGTCGCGTATTGCGTCTAAAAGCGCGACGGAAAATAAGGAACTGTTGCCCCTTCTGAACTCCTGCACCATGTCCACTATTTCCATTTCGGGCAGCTTATGCCGCGAAATCCTTTCGGAAAGCGTAATGAGTCCGTATTCGCCCCTGCTTGCTTTGAGATACGTTTCGATATCGGGAGTCGCCGAGCCGAGCACCAAAACCGCGCCGCTCAGATGAGCGCGGAAACTTGCGACGCTTTTGGTATCGTAACGCGGATTGGATTCGCTAAGATAGCTGGTATCGTGCTCCTCGTCTATTATAATCGCGCCGATATTTTCAAGAGGCGCAAATATAGCCGAGCGCGCGCCGATGACTATTCTCGCCTCTCCGTCCTTTGCGCGTTTCCACTCGTCGTATCTTTCGGAGGAATTCAGCCCGCTGTGCAAAATCGCTACTTTATCCCCGAACCTTGCTCTGAACAAACCCAGCATCTGCGGCGTGAGCGAAATTTCGGGAACTAGCATTATCGCGGTCTTGCCTATTGCGAGCATGTTTTCTATCACACGCTCGTACACCTCGGTCTTTCCCGAGCCCGTAACCCCGTGCAACAGAAACACGCCCTTTCCTTTGGTTATCCTGTCCACCGCGTACTGCTGCGCGGGAGTGAGCGTAACGGCTTTATCCTTTTTTTCGAGCGTATTCATAGGCGTGCTTCGCTCGTGCACCGCGCTCTCGATAACGACTCCCTTTTCCCTAAGCCCGTTTATCGCCGACACGCCGAATTTTGCGATAAGCACGCTCAGAAACTGTCCGCCGTTTGCCGCGATATATTTGAGAGCTTCCAGCTGTTTAAGCGCCCGACCGCCTACTGTATCGCATAGCTCCGATAAAGTTCTGCCGCCGTCTATACAGATATACTTCCGCGTAAATTCGGGGTCGCGCTCCTCTCTGAGCTTCGCGGGCACAAACAGCCTGAGCACGTCTATGTAGCGCAGATGATAGGACTGCCTAAGATAATGCATAAGCTCCAATTGCTCGGAGCTTATAGGTGTGTCAAGATATTTCGCCTCTTTCAGCCTGTCATAATCGGAGACTTCCTTTTTCCCGATGACAAAGCCTATAAGCCTCTTTTTGCCGAACTCCACGGACACGCGGCTGCCTATCGGCATATCGTCGCCCTCATAGTCAAAGGTGCGGTCGACCTCGCTGTTTGACAAATCGACAATGACTTCCAATATCATAGCGAAAGCACCCTGTCGATAATCATATCCGCAAGCTCGCGCTTGCTCACCTTGCCGCTCTCGGTCTCGTTGCCGAAGCGGTCTATAAGCACGGCTATATTCGTATCTATATCGAAGCCCGCGCCCTCTTTTGTGACGTCGTTGGCAACGACCAAATCCGCATTCTTTTTCGTCAGCTTTTGTTTTGCGTTTGAGATGAGGTCGTCCGTCTCCGCCGCGAATATGACGAGCTTTCTCCTCTCCTTACCGCTTCCGAGAGCGGCGGCTATATCGGGATTTTTGACAAATTCGACGGTGATTTCATCGCCCTTAATCTTGCTGTCATATGCTTTTTTAGGACGGTAGTCGGCGGGAGCGGCGGACAGTATAGCGATATCCGCTTCCTTAAATTCCCGCAAGCACGCCCCGTACATTTCGTCCGTCGTACGGACCGCAATGCTTTTATAAACGCCCTTTGGAATATCCGTTTTGATATTTCCGTGCACGAATACGACCTTTGCGCCTCTTTCTATACACGCGCTCGTTATCGACGCGCCCATCTTGCCTGAGGAGCGGTTTGTAATCACTCGCACCGCGTCCAGACTTTCCTCCGTTCCGCCTGCGGTCACAAGCACGGTTTTGCCGTCCATATCCTGCCTAGGAGTGAGGATTTCTACGATTTTGTCCACGATATCGCAGGGCTCCGCCATCCTGCCCTTGCCTACGTCGCCGCATGCGAGCATACCCTCCGTCGGCTGACAGAAAATCATCCCTCTCTCTTCGAGTATGCGGATATTGTCGGCGGTCGCCTCGTTGCCGTACATAGCTACGTTCATAGCGGGGCAAATCAGCTTAGGCGCGCAACTTGCAAGACAGGTCGTAGACAACATATCGTCGGCAATTCCGTTTGCGAGTTTTGCAATCACGTTTGCTGTCGCGGGCGCGACGACGAATATGTCCGCCTTTTTCGCAAGGGAAATATGCTTTATGTCATACTCCTTGACGGGCGCGAATTCGTCCGTGACAACGGTCGATTTGGCAAGAGTCTGAAAGGTAAGCGGCGCGACAAAATCGCAGGCGTGCTTTGTCATAATCACGTCCACGTCCGCTCCGAGTTTCTTTAAGCGCGAAACGATTTCGCACGCCTTATAACAGGCGATGCCTCCGCTTACGCCGAGAACGACGCTCTTGCCGTACAGCATAATCAGCCGTGCACAATCTTGATTTTGCCGTCGTAAATCTCTTTACAGGCAAGGCTTATCGGCTTTTCTCCGCTCTCCGCAAGATAATTGCTCTCGCTTGTGACGAGCTCCCTCGTGCGCTTGGCGACGGCGCAGGTAAGCGCGTATCTGCACTCCGCGCGTTTGATAAGTTTGTCGATGGGGGGATCGATCATCATAGTTTTATGCCTCCGGATTGAATATATTTGTCATATTCTGGCGTGACACCTTCAAGTGCTCGCTTCTTATGATATTTACGATTTTGTCCGCGCAGCTTCTTGCTACGTTGTTTGTCACGCAGTAGTCGTAGTTGCAAATTTCCTTGCTTTCGATTTCTATTTCCTTTATGCGGCGCTCTATGCTCTCCTGCGTTTCGGTGCCTCTGCCTATCAGCCTCGCTTTGAGCACGTCGAGGGAAGGCGGCGCGATAAACACGGTTATGCAATCGGGATAAAGCTGCTTTATGTTACGCGCTCCGACCACGTTGAGTTCGAGAAGCACGTCGACGCCGTGCGCAAGCGGCGCGTCGATTTCGCTCTTCAGGGTGCCGTAGTAGTTGGTGAACGTCTTTGTGTATTCCACAAACTCGCCCGCGGCAATCTTCTTCTCGAATTCCTCCTCGGAAAGGAAGAAATAATTGACCCCGTTTTCCTCTCCGACTCGCGGCGCGCGCGTAGTGCAGGAAATGGAAAATTGAAGATTCGGCATACTGTCAATCAACAGCTGAATGACGGTGCCCTTTCCTACGCCGCTGAATCCCGAAACGACTATAAGCATACCCTGCTTGTATTTCATACCGTAAATCTCCCGTTATTTAGACAAGCTCCGTCATTCGATATTGGCGGCTTGCTCTCTTATCTTTTCTATCTCGTTTTTGATTGAAAGCACGAGACTTGTGATATTCATATCGTTCGCTTTGGAGCCTATGGTGTTTGTCTCGCGGTTGAATTCCTGCACGAGAAAATCCATCTTTCTTCCGACGGGCTCGTCTGCCGCAAGCAACGTGCGCATATGCTCAATGTGCGCCGTGAGTCTCGTTATTTCCTCGTCGATTGCGCAGTGGTCGGCAAACAGCGCGACCTCGGTAGCCAAGCGCTGCATATCGGTCTTACTCGGGTCGAGCACCTCGGCAATCCTCGCTTCGAGCGCGGATTTGTAGTTTTGTACGACAGCGGGCGCATATTCCTTGATTTTGCCTAGCGCGCTTTCGATATTGTCGAGCTTTGCGGATATATCCGCTTTGAGGGATTCGCCCTCGCGCAGGCGCATACCTTTAAGCGCGTCGAGAGCGTCTTTCAGCGCCGACTCCACAAGCCTTGCCAAAAGCTCCTCGTCGTCTACCGGCTGTTCTCTCTTTATCACGTCGGGCACTTTGAGTAGCGAAGTAAGCGCAAAATCGTCCCTTATGTTCAAACTGCCTTTTAGGTTTTCTACTGCTTCGAGATAGTTGCGCGCAAGCTCGATATCCACAGTGTACGCGCCGTCGTCGACAGACTCCTTTTCATATGTGAGAAACAAATCGACGTGTCCTCTGGATATAGCGGCTCCGACCGCCTTTTTCACTTTGTCTTCGAGGAAGAGGAAGTTTCTCGGCATCTTGATACCCCAGTCGAGATATCTGTGATTGACGGTCTTGATTTCCACCGTAATCATCTTGCCCGAGTCCTTGGCGACCCCCTTGCCGTAGCCTGTCATACTATACATACGCGCACCCGATAATACTAATTTTAAGCAGTATAACATAAATAATACCGCAAAACAACCGTTTGCGGTAAATTTGGAGGCTTATTGCAAAGCAATTTTAACGTTAGTATTCCGTCGGAGTCGGACGGAATATAAAATCCGCCCCGAAACGTCATATGCCGAGCATATTTTTGAACTCGTTTTCGTCTATTATGCGTATTCCCAGCTTCTTAGCCTTATCCAGCTTCGAGCCCGCTTCTTCTCCCGCCAAAACCAAATCCACGGTTTTGGAAACGGAAGCCGCCACCTCGCCGCCGTTCTCCTCGATGAGAGCCGTCGCTTCTCCGCGTTTATACGTAGGAAGCGAACCCGTAAGCACGATACGCATGCCGGAAAATACTCCTTCCTTTTCTGCGCTTTCTTCAAAGGTAACGCCGCAGTCGAGCAGCCTGTTTACGTAGTCCGAATTGAGCTCGTCACGGAAATAATCGTATACGTTCTTGGCAAGCACATCGCCGATTCCGTCCACCTCTGCGAGCTCTTCAACCGACGCATCAGCTATTTTATCTATCGATTTGAAGCGTTTAACCAAGTCTTTTGCGGTTTTCTTTCCTATTCCGTCAATTCCGAGAGCAAACAGGAATCTGTCTGAGGTCGTATGCTTCGACTTGTCGATAGCGGCAAGCAGATTTGCGATTTTCTTGTCGCCGAAGCCGTCCAGCCCGTACAAATCAAAGGTTGTCAAATTCAGCAAATCCACCGCGTCCTTTATACCGATTTCATTGTAGAACTGCTCCGCAGTTTTCTCTGAAAAACCTTCTATGTCCATAGCGTCCTTGGATGCGAAATGATCCAGCTTGGATACGGTTTTGGGAGCGCACTCTTCGCCCGTGCAGTACAAAAATGCGCCGACCTCTTTTACGGGAGCGCCGCAAACGGGACACCTTTCGGGCTTTTTAATGATTGTTGCGTCCTCTTCCTCGACGGCTACGCCCGTGATCTCTGGGATTACGTCGTTGCTGCGTCTTATGAAAACTCTGTCGCCTATACGGACTTTCTTTTTGAGTATATCTCCATAGTTGTTGAGGGTCGCGCGCGATACCGTCACTCCGCCAATATCTACGGGCTCGAGCATGGCTATGGGGGTGAGCTTTGCGCTTCGCGACACCTGCCAGACTACGTCGTTGAGACGCGTCGTCATCTCGTCCGCCTTAAACTTGTACGCCACCGCCCATTTGGGGAATTTTTCCGTAAAGCCTATTTCGTCGCGCAATGCCGTAGAATTTACCTTGAACACAACACCGTCAATCAGATAATCGAGATCGGGTCTTGCCTGCTCCGTACGGTTTGCGAATTCCTCCGCCGCTCTCACGCCGTCCACGACGTCAAACGCGCCCTCTACCTCGAAGCCCTCTTTTTTTAGAAACTCCCTCATCTCCGCTTGCGACCCGAACGTTTTTTCGCTGTATCCGATGTTGTACGCCATAAACGACAGCCCGCGCTGCGCGGTGACGGACGGGTCGAGATTGCGTATGGCTCCCGCCGCGCCGTTACGCGCGTTTTTGAGAGGCTCGGCTGCTGTCGCGTTGTACTCGGCGAGTCTGCTAAGCCGCAGAATGCCTTCGCCCTGTATCTCGATTTTGCCCTTATAGCTTATCTCGGTCGGCAGCTTTTTTATCGTCATAACCTGCGCGGTCACGACCTCGCCGACGACTCCGTCCCCTCTCGTCGTAGCTTTTACAAGTTTACCGCCGTCGTAAAGCAGATTGAGAGTAAGTCCGTCGAATTTGTATTCGCAGGTGAGCTCGGGGAGGCTTCCGACCGCCTTGACAATCCTCGCGCACCACTCCTCGAACTCCTCAAAGGATTGGCATTTGTCCAGACTGTAAAGTCGATTGAGGTGTTTAGATTGCTCAAATTTCTTCTGCGGCGCGCCGCCTACCCTGTGCGTTGGACTGTTTTTAAGCGAAAAGCCCTCCTCTTTTTCGAGGGCGCGAAGCTCGTCGTACAGTTTGTCGTACTCCGCGTCCGATACCACGGGAGAGTCCTGCTCATAATAAAGCCGCGCCCACTCGTTGAGCGTATTCACAAGCTGTTTCATTCTTTCGAGTTTATCCATATCAGTCTCCGAATCGCATATCGATTATGCACTGTTTCACGCAGTAAAAAACACAGATAAGTTTATTTTTCCATTTTACGTTTGGCGGAAATCAGATACTGTCGTTGTAATCCTCCGCATTGCCGAGCACCTTTAAGCTCGGCGCGGCTATGGCAAGAGAAAATCTCTTTACGCCCAAGCCCGCGAAAGCTATCGAGGCGATTTTGTCCTCTCCGTCGCCAGAGGTCATGACTATGATTCCCTTTCCGAATTTAGAGTGCTCGACAACCGTATTCTTGCAATATGCCGAATAATCTATATCCGAGGTCTTTTGTTTCGCCGCCGAACCGAACCTCTCCTTGAAGCTCTGGGATGTGTAGCTGTTGGCTCCTAGGCGTATTCTGCCGCCATCCTGCGCCGACTGCTTAACGCCGTAGTCGGAGTTGACGAGGCGTACGGATTGACGAACGTTGTTCATCTCGCCTACAAACCTGCTTTTTGGGAAGTATTCCGTCTTTCCGAAGCGGAATCTGCTACGCGCGTTTATCACGAACAGCTTCCTGCGCGCCCTCGTAATAGCGACGTACATAAGCCTGCGTTCTTCCTCGATGTCACCGCTGTTTATGGCTCTTTGTGTGGGGAAAATCCCCTCTTCCATTCCGACAATGAAAACGTTGTCGAATTCCAGCCCCTTCACCGCGTGGATAGTAGCTATTGTGACGTAGTTGTCGCCATCCATCTCGTCGGTATCGGATACGAGCGCGACCGACTGCATAAAATCGGATATTCCCGCCTCGGGATTGTCCTGAATGAACTGGCGTACCGCGGCTACGAGCTCCTGAATATTTTCCAGTCTGTTTTCGTCCTCGGCGTCGCCGCTTGCGGCGAGCGCGCCCTCTATTCCGCTCCGTCTTATGGCGTATTGCATAAATTCGACCGCTTTCATTTTGCTTACTTCCTTGATAAGATCGGTTGCAATAGCGGTAAACGGCGCAAATTTTTTCTGTGAAGAAGCGCTCAGTCCCTCGGGTTGTAGCAACGCCGCAAAGTATGTAATCCCTTTTGAGGAGGCGTAGTCCTGCAATTCTTGCACGGAGGAGGCGCCTATCCCGCGCTTTGGATAGTTTATAACGCGCAGAACGCTGTCATTATCGCTCGGATTCAAAGCAAGACGCACGTATGCAAGCGCGTCCTTTATCTCCTTACGCTCGAAGAAGCGGAAGCCGCCGAACACCTTGTACGGAATCCCGTGCAGATTGAATTCCTCTTCAAACTGTCGCGTAAGCGAGTTTGCCCTCACAAGCACGGCTACCGCGCTGTACGGCACGGCGTGCCGTACAAGCACGTTTATCGCCTTTGCTACCTGCGAAGCCTCGTCGCGGTCGGAATACGCCTCGTAGTACTCGATGGAATTATCCTCTTTTATATCGCTCCAAAGCGTCTTTTCGTTTCTGTTGGCATTGTGCTTTATCACATTGTTCGCGGCGGCGAGAATGGAAGTGGTGCTTCGATAATTCTGCTCCAATTTGAACACCTGCGCTTTTGGGAAATCCTTTGAAAAATCCAGTATATTGCGGATTTCCGCCCCTCTCCAACTGTATATAGACTGATCCTCGTCGCCTACGACAAACAGATTTCCGTCCTTTCCGGCAAGCAGCTTTACGAGCTTGTACTGCAAGGCGTTCGTATCCTGAAATTCGTCGACGTGGATATAATGAAATCTTTCCCTGTATTTTTCGAGTACGTCGGGACAGCTCTCGAACAGCTCCGCGGTCTTTAAGAGCAAATCGTCGAAATCCATACAATTACAGCGTTTTAGCTCCTCGTCGTATCTCTTGTAAACCTGCGCAACGACGTTACAGTCCGTAACGTCGTTTTTTATCTCTTCGTAATACTGCGCGGGAGAAAGCGACAGCGTCTTGGCTCTCGAAATATGCCAAAGATATTCGCCGCTCTTTTTAGGGTCGGCGGACGGCATATCCTGCAAAACTCTCTTCACGAGCCTTGCGCTCTCCTGCTCGGTATAAATAGTGAAGTCCTTGTCGTATCCAAGCCTCTCCGCATCGTAGCGAAGCATGCGCGCGCACATAGAGTGAAACGTGCTCGTCCACACCGCAGCGCCGTAGGTTGCGGCTTCTATCCTCTCTTTCATCTCTTTCGCCGCTTTATTGGTAAAGGTTATGGCAAGAATGTTGTAGGGGGAAACTCCCGACTCTATAAGCCGACATATGCGCGCCGTGAGGACGCGCGTCTTTCCGCTGCCCGCGCCCGCTATCACGAGTATCGCACCGTCTCCGGCTTCTACCGCTTTGGATTGTTGTTCGTTAAGATTGAAAACCGTGCTCATATCATTTGGAATTGTACCACATATTGTATTCATTTTCAATTTTTTTGCCGAGAAAGCGCAAAATTCGGCAAAAAAGTTTTCGCTTTCGTTGATTTACATTTTCCTTTATGCTAGAATATATATAATTACTGTAAAGGAGCTGTGTTTCAATGCAGAAAAAGCGTATCGGATTTTGGCGCAGACGCGAAGCCAAAAAAGAACAGGTCGAATTTTTCGAGAGCGAATTGCTTGAAGACGACGACTCTGCGCCGATAGCTTCCGCAGTTGAAAGCAAGGTCGAAAATACCTCTAAAACAGCTTCTTTCAAAAAAGAAGACGTTAAAAACGTCGCTCACGAACAGAGTAAGGCAGAAATAAAATCCGAAGAAAACAAGGCAGCGACGGAAACCGAGCATAAAGTCGAAAACGCCGACGTGGAGAAAGACGCCGATGCCGAAGTCAAAAGCGCAACTCGCGTTTCCGCCTCGCGCAAAAATGATAAGAAGGACGACAACCCTCCCGCTCCTATCGAATATGACGAGGAAGAGGAAGACGCCCCCGCTCCCGTGCCGTACGAGGAGGAGTCCGAAGTCGCTCAGAAAAAGCAGTCTGCCCGCAAAGCTCCGACAGCTCAGAAAGTAGACGAGCCTCGGGCTGAAACCACCGCATACAGGAGCAAAAACCCCGGCACGTCCACGTCGATTGAAAACAGACAGTCCGTGCGCGCTACTCTTGCGGCGACGAGATTTGAAATAGACAACTCGCAAAAGGCGCAGATAATCACCAACAAACCCAAAGAAACAGACCCGTGGGCGGTGGCTACAATCGTAACGAAAAAACCGACGGCAAAATCCCCTGCCGCAAAAAATAAACCGCATATGGAGGAGTATACAACTATGGCAAAAGAAAAAGCCGAAACCCAGGCAACCGCAGCGAAGCCCGCTGCTACCAAAACTTCCGCACCCGCCGCAAAAGCGACGGAACAGAAGCCCACTACCAAGGCAGCTACCCAAAAGGTCGAGGCAGAGCCCGTCGTCGAGGCTGAAACCTCCAACTCCGTAAGCGGCAAATTCATAATTAAGCGTACGGATAAGGGCAACTTTGTGTTTAAGCTCTTCTCTTCAAACGGCAGAGTCGTAGCGATAAGCGCAGGTCAGTACACTGCTCTCTCTTCATGCAAGGCGGGCATTCAGAGCGTTATCAACAACGCCGCCACCGCTCCTATCGAGGATCAGACGCTTCAAAAGGTAGTCGAGCAGAAATGCCCCAAGTGGGTCATCTTCACGGATAAGAAAGGCGAAGCGCGCCTCAGACTGATTGCTTCCAACGGCAATGCGGTAGCCGCAACCAACGACGGCTACACCACCAAAGACGCCGCAAAGAAAGGCATCGAGGCAATCGCTCGCGCCGCTAAGGACGCCGAAGTCGTCAGAAACGACACTCTGTGGTAAAACGTTGATTGGCTATATGGTCCCTTATGATTGTCCGCAGGGATAATCTGCTATGTTATTTACGGCGCGTCTAACTTTATCAAAAGGCGCGCCGTTTTTTATTGCCCTACTGCCAGATTCTCTTCCTAGAACTTACTATTTATGCGCATAAAAATACTTACCGTATTTTTCAAAAACTTTTGATAAAATAATTTGCATTTTCGTCAAAATAATCCGAATAAGCGCTTGTCAAAAATCATTCGTTAATATATAATCTTGTCGTTGGGTTATAGAGGGGACGCCCCTCGGATGTGTACAGTTGGGAGAAATGGTTTTGTGTCCCATGCTCTCTCAACTGCAACCCATTTTATATGGGTTAAAAGTCGTCATCATGACAAATTATATCTAGTCTTGGAGAAGTCGCTGGACTTTTGGACGACTTCCCCATACATGGAGAAGTCGCTGGACTATGGTCGCCTTCTCCACCGTAAACTTTGGAGAAGTCG
>CANDBF010000020.1 GCA_947382865.1 uncultured Clostridia bacterium | reverse complement strand
ATAATAAGAGAGAAAAGCAAAAATATTACCCCTTTCTTTATTGCACTTTTAGTTTAAGCACGCCGTTTCTCTTGCGCCGACGAATACGCGTGGAATTTGTGCCGTACGCTTTTACTTTAAGAGCTTCAAATATTTATTATCGCAGATTGTTTATCCGTTTAGATAGCCGATAAACGTCTATTAGTATAAATAAAATGCGCGTCCTTGCGACGCGCATTAAACAGATTGCGATAAATAATTCAACACAGCATTCTATTCCTATATAATCATATCCTTTTCCATGATTTCGGCGAGAACATAAGGAGTATCGGCAATATTTCAAGTCTTCCAAGCAGCATATCTATGCTCAGAATTATTTTTGAGAAGATACCGAAGTCCGCGTAGTTGCCGGCAGGACCTACCGCGCCCAGTCCGGGTCCGATATTGTTAAAGCAGGATATAACCGCCGTAAAATTGGTGGTGAAGTTGTTTTCGCTTGCAAATCCCGAATTCTGAACGGATATTAGCAGCGTTGAGACCATAATAATTATTATATAAAGAATGAAGAAGTTCTGAACGTTTGAAACAGTGGTTTCGTTGACCGTCTTTCCGTCCATTTTCAAGGAATAAACGGAGCGCGGCGACATGGTCTTTTTTAGATTTATGAGCGAGGACTTGCTTACGATTATAAGCCTCGAAACCTTCATTCCGCCCGCAGTAGAGCCTGCCGAGCCGCCTATGCACATAGCTCCCACAAGCAATACCTGCGACAGCACGGACCACCCCGTGAAATCTGCAGTTCCGAATCCCGTTGTAGACATCACCGAAGCCACATTGAAGCTGCTGTATCTGAGCGCTTCGCCGAAGCTCGCATAAGTATGACGGGCGCAAAGGTCTATGGTAATTCCTGCGACTGCAACGAAGAAAATGATGAGCATGCATATCAGCTCTTCGCTTTTCAGCGCTTTTAGGAAGTGACCTATTATAATCATAAAGTAGATATTGAAGTTTACCGAAAATAAAATCATAAAGATAGTCAGCACAACCTCGATACTTACTGAATTGTAGGCGGCGATACTTGCGTTCTTTACGGAGAAACCGCCCGTTGAAGCTGTTGAAAACGCGTGACAGAAGCTGTCGAACACGGGCATTTTACATGCGCAAAGTATGGCTATAAGCAAGAGCGTCATCACGATATATATAGCGTATAAAATACGCGACGTGAAGCGCAGCTTGCTTACGAGCTTGCCGAATTGCGGCCCCGGAATTTCCGCCTTTGCAAGCGCCGTTGACATCTTGTCGCTGCGCGGAAGAATTGCGATTGCGAGCACCAGAACGCCCATTCCGCCCAGCCACTGGGTCATTGCGCGCCAGAAGAGCAGAGCCTTCGGAAGCGCCTCGACGTTTTTCAGAATACTTGCGCCCGTAGTCGTAAAGCCCGACACCGTTTCAAACAGCGCGTCTATATAATTTGGGATATGTCCCGATATGCAGAACGGCAAAGCGCCGATAAGGGCTATTACAATCCACAGCATTCCGCAAATGGCAAAGCCGCTTGAAGGTCTTAGGTCGCGCTTGTCCTTGGGAGGGCGCAGAGCCAGTCCTATTCCGCCCAACGCCACGCAGACAGCCACCGCTATTCCGAAGCCCGTCGCAGTGCTCATCTCTCCGTAGCCAATCGACATAAAGAGCGGGATGCACATAATCGCGCCGACAATCAGGCATATTTCGCCGAATAGAAAAATAATCAATCTATAATTCATAATACGTTATAAATCCAGAATGTCGTTGAGGTTGCTGAAACCCTCTTCTCTCGTGACAATGATAACGCTGTCGTTCTTTTCGATGGTATCCTGTCCCGAGGGAGTGATAAGTACGCCGCTGCGAATAATGCCCGCTACAAGAAGATTCTTTTTCAGATTCATATTCTGAATGGGAACGCCGAATTTCTTGAAATTTTCCGTTGCGGAGAATTCGAGAATCTCCGTCGAATCGTCTATGATATGGAAAATGCGCTTGACAGAATCTCTTTCCTTATTGCCTATCAGACGCACAAAGCGGACAATTTGGTCGGCTGTTGAGGTTTTTGTGGATACGGCGCTGTAAATGCCGCTGCGTTGAAGCATATCGTAGTAGCTTAGCTGGTCGATTTTGGTGATGACCTTGGGCACGTTTCTGGAAGCGGCAAACATGCTCATAATGATATTCTGCTCGTCCTGATGGCTTAGAGCCACAAAAGCGTCGGTGTATTCTAGACCCTCGTCAAGCAAAAGCTCTTGGTCGGTTCCGTCTCCCCACACGACCTCGACTTTGTCGAGAGTATCTGAGAGCATAGCGCATTTTTTCTTGTTTTTGTCGATTATTTTGGCTTTTATGCCTCCCACGCGCGCGAGCTCCTCGCAAAGATAGTACGCAGTTGTCGAGCCGCCGACTATTATGACGTTGCGGGATTGCTTATTCCAGCCCAGCTCCTTGAAAAACAACGCTATATTCTTAGTCGTTGCCGTAAGGAAGAGCCTGTCCTCAGCTTCGATGACGAAATCGCCAGACGGAATAATCGCTTTGCCGTTCCTTTGTGCGGCGCAAATAAGGACTTTGGTTTTGAAGGTCCTGCTCAGATCTTTGAGCGAAAGACCGCATAGCGCGGAGGAGTCGGGCACTCTGAATTCGACAAGCTCAACCTTGCCTCCGCTGAATTGGTTGACTTTGATAGCTGAAGGGAAGCGCAGCATGCGGCTTATTTCGATAGCCGCTTCATACTGCGGATTGACCATCAGACTGAGTCCGAGGTCACCCTCGTTTTCAAACAGCTCGGAGTATTCGGGCTTGGAGGCGCGCGCGATAGTCTTTTTTACGCCCAGCTTGTTGGCGATGATACAGCATAGAATATTCAGCTCGTCGTCGGCAGTGGACGCGACGAGCAAATCCGCCGCGGTCACGCCCGCCTCGCGAAGTACGTCGCTGCTGGTGCAGTTGCCTATAACGCCTTTGACGTCGAACTCGTTTACCGCGTCCTCGACTTTGAGCCCGTTTTTGTCGATAACGACGATGTTATGACCTTCCTTTGAAAGCTCTTCCATGATGGTGCTTCCCACGGCACCCAAACCTGAAATGATAATATCCATATAACCTCACAGACTACGATATGCGATTGAATTTTTCGCAACCCGCGTAACGTAAGCGGGAGCGGATAAGCCGAAACCTTTCACCAGTCTTCGCGGTGATTGATTTTTACGTCGTCGTAGTACTCAAAGTATTTTTGCTTGTATCTTGCAGTATCCGCGCGGTGCCGTTTCAGCTGTTCTCTCGCCTCTTTCTGCGCGGCGGTGGACGGCTCGGATTTAGGCTCGTTCTGCGGAGTGAGTTTTATTTTTTCGTAATCCATACAAAACCTTTTTATTAAAACTCTATATGCTGTACGTCGTCTCTGCCGCTGCGTCTGTAAATGACAAAGCGGTTCCCGATTGCAGTTACGGGCTCCGCGCCCGTCGCGGAGCAGAGCTCTTCCATACATTCCTTGGCGTTAAACGGAGCGTTGCGAAGCACGGATATTTTGATAAGCTCGTGCGCTTCGAGCGCGACGTTTATATCGTTTACAAGATTGTCGTTTACGCCGTTTTTGCCTATATGGAAAATAGGATTGAGATTCTGTGCAATAGAGCGCAGTTTTGCGCGCTGTCCGCTTGTTATCATAGTTTATTTCCTCTCAGCTCATTTGTCTGTCGATATCTATAACGAAATAATACTTCGTATCTTCGTTTTCAAAGTCTTTTTCGAGCGCGTTCTGAATGTCGTTGTGGGTGAGATTGCTCTCGTACGGCACTACTACGTCGAATATAAGTTTGCAGTGCGTGTCGCCGCTCACCATCCTGAAATCGTGTAGCGAAAGACTTTCGTCAAGGCGTCCCAGCGTTTTCTCGGCTTTGAGTTTAAGCTCCGAAAGTCTCTCGTTTTTTGTATCCACGGGGTCGGGATGCAAATTCATATGCACGTGCATTTCGTTCCAGAAATCGTGCTCGATATTGTCTAGCAGGTCGTGAATTTCCGTCAGCTTTTCCTCGGCGGAGACCTCTACGTGCGCAATCGCAAACAGCTGCCCCGTGCCGTAATTGTGCACAACCAAATCGTGCATTCCTATAATGCCGTCGTAGGAGAGCATACGCGTTTTTATTTTCTGTACGAGTTCCTTGTCGGGCTTTTCGCCGAGCAGAGGGCTTATCGCGTCTTTGAGCAGCAGAATGCTCGATACGATTATGAACAGCGACACCGCAATGCCTACGTATCCGTCGACGTTAAGACCAGTCTTGTCTATCGCTATCGAGGATATAAGAACTGCGGTAGTCGCAATGACGTCGTTGCGACTGTCTGCGGCGGAGGCTTTAAGCGCGCCGCTGTTTATAGCCTTTGAAAAGTCTAGGTAGAGCAGCATCTGAAACAGCTTTACGGCTATCGCGACGCCGAGTACCGCGTACGTGTATGCGGTTATCGTAACCTGCTCGGGGGTGATGCACTTTTCTATCGACGATTTGAGAAGCAGAGCGCCGATAAACATAATCACCATAGCCACTAAAAGCCCTGTGATATGCTCGTATCGCGCGTGCCCGAAGGGATGCTTTTTGTCGGGAGGTATTGCGGACAGCCTGAAACCGACAATCGTAACCACGCTGCTGCCCGCGTCCGAGAGGTTGTTGACCGCGTCCGCTATAATAGTAACGCTGTGCCCGATAAAGCCAACGGCAAGTTTGAACGCGAAGAGCAGGGCGTTTGATATTATACCGAACACGCCCGCCGACAGCCCGTAACGCATTCTGACCTTTGGGTCGCCCGTGTTTCCGTAATCCTTTACGAACAGCCTGCGCAATAATTTCATAGTGAGTCTATTATACTTATAAATAAATGTAATGGCAAGGATTTTGAATGAAATGGGCGTTTGCAGGTTTTCGCCTTATAAAAAGGGCGGGGAATAATATCTCCGCCCTTAAACTTAAACTTATAATCGGTGTTTTTTGTTATTCTTTTGTGCCGCCGTCCGCTTTGAGCTTTCGCGGGCGCAGTTTCAGAGCCTTAACTATGAAATATGCGCCTACAACCAAAGCTATCAAAGCGATAATGACAAGCAATATCCACCATAGCGAGGTATCTATTCCCTTACCCGATTTCGCTCTCTGCCACATAGATACCAGCGCGTCGTTCTGCGCTCCGAAATCGCGCATTACGCCGAGAGAGGCGTTTATTTCGGGATATCTGACCTCGTTGTCGAAATATTCGTCCAAATTGTATTCCACGGCGTTACCATTAGCGTCGAAGAGTATAGGATTGACGGCTTCGTCGAAAACTATATCCTCTTCGCTTTCGACGGGACTGCCGTCCGCCTTAAAGAACAGCGCGTTATCGTTATCGTCGAACGCCTCGCTGAGTATAAGCTGAGCGCACGCCTCCTCATCCGCGCGTATAATGTCCTTGGAGACCGCGGAGGAATAGCATACTTCAATCGAGTTGCGTATTCCGTTTACGGGCTGGCACATAAAGTCGATAAACATCATAGCCGCGAACTTGTTGTTTACGGTCTTTGGGATAACCCAGCCGTCGTACCATATATTGCTCGCCTTTGGCGGGACGTAGTAGCCGAGCTGATAGGTGTCCGTTTCCTCGTCGTAATCTCCCTCTTCGATGGCGTAAATCGCGTCGCCGCTCCAAGCGAGGTCGGCATAGACTATTTCGTTTATCATATCGTCCTTTCCGAAATCCACCTCGTAGCCGGAGATATGTTCGCGCTGTTCGGTGAGAACCTTTTCTGCGGCTTGCAGCATAACGTCGTCCGTGCAGTTGATAAGCTCCTGTACGGAGTAGTCGGCATAGCCCTCGGGGAGAAGACCGTATTCGTACATATAGAATACGGCGGCGGCGTAGCTGTCGCGCACGCTGTCTTTCATAAGGATTTTATTTTCCAGTTTTTCGTTTTGCTGAACGTTCCAGAGAACTCCCCAGCCGTACTCTTCCAGCTCCTCTTCGGAAATCACGCCTGTGTTATAGAGTATGCCCAGCGTACCCCAGAAGTAGGGCACCATATACTCCGTCATATCCAGATTTCTGCCGCTTGCGTCCTTGACGGGGTCGCCGTTTTCGTCCTCGAAGCTGCCGAACATATCGACGATAACGTCCATAACGTCAGGCTCGATATTTCCGTAGCCCCGTTTAAGGCTGCTCATTCCGTCGAAGGTGAGCCCGAGCTCCGCCGCCTGCGCCGAAATGTCCGCAAGTACGTCGTTGTGATTGAGCAGACAGCCCGCGTGAAGTAGCTTTTCTATCGCGTATTCGGACGGACAGATAAGGTCTACGTTGGCGTCGTTTTTGAGCACCTTGGTCATCATGGTTTCGTTCGTATCGAAGGTGGTGTACGTGATTTCGATGGTGCGTCCCGTGACCTCCTTATAGTACGCCTCGAAGTCGTCGCACATATCGATGTCGATATAGTCCTCCCAGTTGTAGATGACCAGACGTTCCGCCGCGCCGCCGCCATCTGCTTTGTCACAGGCGGTGAGCGTAGGCAAAAGAATGCAGGCGAGCAGGGCAAACAAAACGATTAGCTTAACTGGTTTTTTCATTTTGCTCCCTCCCTGTCCTTTTTCTTCTGCTTGCTTATCTTCACCAGATTGACCGAAAGCACGAGCGCGAGCACCGCGACGAAAATAATACTGAATATAGCGTACCAGAAGGGTTCCAATCCCTGAACGCGCGCGTCCGAATAGATATAAGTCGATAGGGTGTTTATACCCGTCGCCGCGCCCTTGTTTATCTGCGTGATGATAAAGTCGTCCATCGACATAATAAACGCCATAACGAATCCGCTTACGATGCCGGGGGTGATTATGGGTATCATCACCTTTGTAAGCGCCTTGAACGGATTGGCGCCGAGGTCCAGCGCGGCTTCGTAAATGTTGGGGTCCATGGATTCCAGCTTGGGCAGTACGTTGAGCACAACGTATGGGGTGCAGAACGCTATATGCGCTATTATGAGTCTGAGATACCCCTCGGGGAAGGCGAACGTGACGAAGAACACCATAAGCGATACGGCCATAACTATTTCGCTGTTGATAATGGGGAATTGGTTTACGTTCTCCACAAGGCGGCGCATACGCTTGCCGAGATGGAATATTCCGATTGACGCGAACGTTCCCATAACGGTGGCGATTATAGAGGACACAGAGGCTATCAGCACGGTATTTCCGACCGCCTTCCAGAGGTCGGGCGATTTGTCGGATTTGAATATCGCTATATACGCCTCGAAATTGAAGCCTTGGTCGAAGTTGAAATTCGAGCTGTTGGAAAAGGAGTATATTATCAGCAGTATAATCGGCGCGTACAGTATCGCGAGGATTATAAACAAATATGATTTTTCAAGGAAACCTTTCAGCTTTACCATAACGACCTCCTCACCGAATTGCCCTGACGGTTGAATCTGTTCATAATGAAATTGGATATAAGCACGAATACAAGCATAACTATACTCATAATCGAACCCACGCCGTACATTCCCTGCTCGAAGCTGAGCTGAATGGAATCGCCGAACAGGAATATCTTTCCGTTCGAGAGCAGCTGAGATATTGCGTAGGTGGAAATCGTGGGAATAAACACCATAGTCACGCCGCTTATGACTCCGCTTACGGACAGGGGCAGAGTAGTCTTGAAAAACACCGTCGCCTTGTCCGCGCCCAAATCCTGCGCTGCCTCCATATAGCTTTTATCGATGCTCGATAGAGTAGTATGCAGGGGCATAATCATAAAGGGCAGATAGTTGTACACCATTCCGAAAATGACCGTGCCCATGCCGAGCTCTATGTCCATAGCGATAAATATAGCTTTGGTCGCCAGCGTACGTATGAGGAAGTTGACGCCCATTGGGATTACGTACAGCAAAACAAGTATTTTTCCGCTGCTCATTTTGGAAAGAATGTACGCTACGGGATATCCGATTATTATGCAGATAAGAGTGGTTATCACTCCTACGAGGAGCGAGTTTCCGAGTACCGTAAGACTCGAAGAGGACGTAAAGAATATTTTGAAGTTCGCAAGCGTAAGATTGTTGTCGCTGTCAAGGAAGGCGTTCACCAGAATGAGTACCAGCGGTATTACTACGAACAGCAGTAAAAACAGTATATAAGGTACGCCGAACGCTTTTTTCGTCAGACGGAAAGGCTTGCGCGCGGATTTTGCTTTCACTCTTGCGTGTCCTCCTTTTCAGACGTTATATCAACAGAATCGGGGGTTAAAGTGTTCGCAATGTTGTCGTCAGCTTCGAGATGTGCGATTTCCTCGCTTGTTAGCAATTCCTCTTCCTTATATCTGTCGTACTCTTCCAGCGTTTCGTCCGCCACGACGTTTTCCGAGGTATTCTCCGCCGCGCTTTCTTCCTCGTCGCGTTTTTCCACGATGATTTTATCCGGGGCGATATTTATGCCGACACGGTCGCCTTTGAGCCATTCGTAGTCGGTATCGGCAAAGAAGTTGTAATGGTCGTCGGTGGAGAGTATAGCCTGATAGTAGTTGCCTTTGTATATGGACGAAAGCACGTTTGCGCCGATAGTTCCGTCGCTTTGGTCGTCTGTGATTTCCACGTCGTCAAAGTCTACGTAAACCTTCACGGGAGTGCCGACGGGCAAGTCCGTTATGCACTCGAAATCCGTGCCGCAGATTTCCACGAGGTTTTCGCCCGTGACGTAGGTGTCGATTTCGTTTATGATGCGGGTCTTGTGCATTATGTGCAAATCGAATGGCTTGATATAAAGTCCCACTGTCTCGCCGACGTCGTAAGTTTCGGTGTCGTGCGCGACGAGCTCGTTGCCGCCCGCAATGACCGTGACCTGATAGTGGTCGCCCTTGAATACCGACGATATGACCTCCGCCGATATAAGCGACCTTGCGTTGTCCTTGTCCAAAATTTTCAAATCTTCGGGTCTTATAATGATATCGATAGGTTCGTTCGGCTTAAATCCTTTATCGACGCACTCGAAGACCGTATCGCAAAACTCCACCTTGTAGTCGGCGAGCATTACGCCCGAGAGAATAGTGCTCTCGCCGATGAAGTCGGCGACGAACGCGTTTGCCGGCTCGTCGTACACCTTTTCGGGAGTCGCTATCTGTTGAATTTCGCCGAGTCGCATGACGACGATTTTGTCGGACATCGTGAGCGCCTCCTCTTGGTCGTGCGTGACGTATATAAAGGTAATGCCGAGGCGCTTGTGCATATCCATAAGCTCGAGCTGCATATCCTTGCGCATTTTGAGGTCTAGCGCGCCGAGAGGCTCGTCTAGGAGCAGAACCTCGGGCTCGTTGACGAGCGCGCGAGCGATTGCCACTCTCTGCTGCTGACCGCCCGAGAGAGAAGCGACGTTGCGGTGACCGTAGTCCTCGAGGTCGACCATTTTCAGCGCGTTGTCCACCTTTTCCTTTATTTCCGCTTTGGTGTATTTTCTGAACAGCTGAATTGTCTCGCCCTTGCGGTTGACCTTGGTGCCGTTGGGAATTGTTTTGAGCTTCAACCCGAATGCGATATTGTTGAAAACGTTAAGGTGCGGGAAGAGCGCGTATTTCTGAAACACCGTATTCACCGAGCGAAGATGCGGCGGCGTATTTGTGATATCCTCGCCGTTGAAAATAATCTTTCCGCTCGTGGGCATCTCAAAGCCCGCAATCATGCGCAAAGTAGTTGTCTTTCCGCATCCGCTGGGACCGAGCAGGGTCACGAATTCGCCGCGCTTGATTTTGAGACTGGCGTTGTTGACGACGGTTTTGTCGTCGTACGCTTTGCATATGTTTTTGAGTTCGATTATGGTATCGACAGAATTTTGCATTATCATTTTATCCTCATACTGCAACTCCGAGTTGCAATTTTAGTTTTTATTTGTAAACCGTTCGCGCCCGATAAGAGGCGCGCTTTTATATCAGAACGTCGGGGGAGACGCGACCCACAGCACTACGGCTTTTTCCGCGGTGCGGTTTTCAAGACGGTGCACCTTGTTGGAGGCGAAATAGAACGCCTCGCCCTTCTTCACGGAATACGCCGCTTTCCCGTTATGCAGCCACACCGAGCCTTTGAGTACGTATCCGAATTCGTCTCCCTCGTGCGGAACGTCCTCTTCGAGTGTGGTATGCGGCTCGATTGTAACGCGGATAGGTTCCATTTCGTTTTTCTGCGCGTTGGGCACAAGCCACTCGATTTTGTGTCCGTCCGCGATTTTCTCTATGAATTCCGCCTCAGTGAATACGATTTTCTCGTCCTTCTCGTCGCTGAAAAACTCCGCGGGAGTGGTGCCGAGCGCGATGAGAATGTCTTCCAGCGTCGCTATGGACGGAGAGGTTAGCTCGTTTTCAAGCTGGGATATATATCCCTTTGTAAGCTCGCATCTGTCGGCAAGCTCCTCCTGCGTGAGATTGTTTCTGAGTCTTAAACGTTTGATTTTGATGCCAAGCTCCATAGTTGCCCCGGAATACTTATTGTATTTTTTGTTTACCCTGTCTAAACTTTGCGGTTGGTTTAGCCATAACTGACCGCACGTTTAGAGTGTTTCGGAATTTTAATCAAAAAGTTTAGTAAAACTAAACTCAAATATTGATTGGTTGCATTATATACGCATGCGCATACGCGTGTCAATCGTTTGGATATATAATTTTTCGACAAAATTTTACAATCGAAATTGAGAGTGTGAAAATTTGCAATATTGACAAAATATTGAAAATGAGACTATAATTAAATAAAGAATTTATCATTTGTATGGGGGAAAATTATATTATGAAAACGGCTAGAAGAATAAGCGTATTTTTAATAGTTCTGATTTGTTTGGCACTGAGTTTTAGCATTATCTTAATTGATTTCGGGAATTTGAACGTAGCAAGCGCAAATCAAAACGTTGAAAATAAAGTAGAGCAAGAAGAACCTTATGTAAGCGTTGAAGACAGCGTAGAGTATTTTCTCGGACTATTTGAAGAATTTAGAAACTCGTATGTAGACGAGTCAGGTAATAGATTTACTGCGAATTATTGTGAATTTACCGATAATGTTTTGGTTTATCCCGGAGAAAAAGAGGGAGTGTATTTAGACTTTGACGGGGAGAATGGATTTGCAATCGTTACCGATAGTTATACAATATTGAAACTCCAACTTTATGGCGATTATCCAGATTTGAGAAATCGACCGCAATTAAACTATAACCTGTTGGCGGATAGCTTTGTCTCGGACGAAGGCTTTGATTTGGTTTTTGAAGAGTATATAGACAATATTGATAATAATAAGTGTAAATCATCGGCAGAATCTATTGTCAATAATGTTGTAATTGAAGATGTGGATTCGTATATTAGGGGAGCGTATGCTAACCTTGGATATGAAGTTGAAATTGAAAATTATGCGGAAAAGTGTGCAAACTTAGATTATTGTGAATGGGATACTCAATTCGACACAAGTCTTTATGCTCAGGAAATATATGTAGATGGCAGAAAGCATACATATGGCGAGGGTAATTGCTCTTTGCATGCGGGTTATATTACACTTAGTTATATGCGCAATAGCGGACATATGCCCAATCTGCCTAAAAAGGGTAATACTTATATAGAGGTTAGTTTAGATCCCGTATATAATTTAGCGTTAAGCTCCGGTTATTATATTTATAACGATTCGTTACCGACTATGTATTATCAAATGCGCAAAATCGCAGTGGATAAATATGGGTATACTTACGATGGATTCTCTGCTCAAAATTTATTAGATGTAATGCGTGAAATAAGAAAACAATATGGGTATTCATCAGTTACGATGGGAAAGGTGTTATCAAGTCCGATTGAACAAACAGACTATTATTTGGAAGATAACAATCCCTATTTGATAGAATTGATTAACAATCCTGTATATAAGTATCATATGGCAGTCGTATATGGATATAAACTTAAATCAGTGTATACTAAATATTCAGGATTTCGAATACTTCTTAAGATGCATGGATTTTTTACTGCGCATAATGGTCATGATTCAGATATTAGGTACATCGATTATACTAATTTAGAATATGATAAAGATTATAAACTATATATGTTTATTTGATTTTGGAGGTTGACCAAATGTATAAAAAGAAATTTGTAAACTATTTACTTATAATAATCCTTTTGCTGTCAACGCTCGTATGTCTTATAGCGTGCGATAAAACTCCCGAGAATGAGAACGTTCCGGGGAAGGATTGCCGTCCATTTATAATACTTCACACCCCTAATGATCCGTTCACAAAGAGAGATATATCCATAACGTTGAAAGAATACGAATACTGTGATTCTTTTGACGATTTAGACGGCAATTCTCACGTTGCCGAGGACGGGCACGAGTATTTCATATCCAAATGGCACATACAGGGAAATGAGGAATTTATTGCCAATATCGATGACAGAATAGAAATAAGAATGAAGTATATGTATAGAAATGATGACGGAGCGCTTGACGATAAATACTGCACGCCCGACGCGCAGCTCACAGCGAGTATGAACGCAAGTCGGCAAGCGCAAAGCGCGGACAAAGCTCTTGACGTAACTTTCGTGCACGATTACCCGTGCAAGGTTATTGGAGAACGTCGATACGATGGCGATATATACGATAATTCCGATTCGATATTTTTTCAACATATGTGGTTCAATTTGAAATTATATTACAATGATTCTCACAACATATCAGAAACGGTTGTATTCGGGTCCGATAAGCAATACTATTTTACCCTTGCGGAGATTTAACTTCATCTTGTAAACGGATTGCGTTATAGATAAACAAAGAGGAGCACTACGCGCTCCTCTTTGTTTATCTATAAGAAAATGATATTTCGTTAGATTTTAGGCAAACGTTCAATTCAGTATTCAGTCCTCGAATTTTTCCACCGTTATGTTTGCTTCCGAGAAGAGCTGCATTGAAAACTCGTCGGGATAAGGATATTTGTAAACGACGCGCTTTATTCCGCTGTTGATGATGAGCCTCGTGCAGATAGTGCAGGGCTGGTGGGTGCAGTAGAGCGTCGCGCCTTCGAGCGTAATGCCCAGCTTCGCCGCCTGACAAATCGCGTTTTGCTCGGCGTGCACGGCATAGCATTTCTCGGCGCAGGTGCCGCTTGCGATACCGAGCTTGTCGCGCATACAGTAGCCCTTTTCGCGGCAGGTTGTTATGCCCGATGGCGCGCCGTTGTAGCCCGTGGTGAGTATGCGCTTATCCCTTACAATCACCGCTCCAATGGCTCTGCCTTGCCGCGCACAGCTTGTCCAGGTGGATACGAACTGCGCCATATCCATAAATCTCTTGTCCCATTTGTCCATAATTTCCTCTCGCGTATCTATATAATGTATATTGTTAAGTTTATTTGATACTATCACAAATTTATTTATTATTCAACACAGACTTTGAATTTGTCCGTAAAAATTTCAAAAAAATTCTTGCATAATATGTTGACATTTGGCAACCGTTATTATAAACTGTTAGCAATCAAGCGCGATGAGTGCTAATTATTAAAACTTAGAATGGAGGCAGACGTATGGCAATCAAACCATTGTTTGACAAGGTTGTCATCAAGGCAATCGAAACTGATGAAAAGACGGCAAGCGGAATAGTACTCCCCGGCGCGGCGAAGGAAAAGCCGCAGCTGGCGACGGTGGTGGCTGTGGGCCCCGGCGGTCTTGTGGACGGAAAAGAAGTCAAAATGCAGGTCAAGGTCGGCGACAGAGTGCTTTACAGCAAATATGCGGGAAGCGAATTCAAAATCGATAAAGAGGAAGTCGTGATTGTAAGACAGTCCGATATTCTCGCCATTGTGGAATAAGGAGGCAATGTATGGCAAAGCAATTTAAGTACGGCGACGACGCCAGAAAAGCTCTCGAAGCGGGCGTCGACGCATTGGCAAATACTGTCAAAATCACATTGGGACCCAAGGGCAGAAACGTAGTCCTTGACAAATCCTACGGCTCGCCGCTCATCACCAACGACGGCGTGACGATAGCTAATGACATCGTGCTCGAAGACCCGTTCGAGAATATGGGCGCGCAGATTATCCGCGAGGTCGCCACAAAGACCAACGATATCGCGGGCGACGGAACTACCACCGCGAGCGTGCTCGCGCAGGCGATTGTAAAAGAGGGTTTGAGAAACGTCGCCGCAGGCGCCAATCCCATGGTGCTCAAACGCGGCATTTCCTACGCTACGGAAAAGGCGGTCGACGAATTGAAGAAAATCAGCAAGGACGTCGAGGATAAGACCGCTATCGCGCAGGTAGCCTCTATTTCCGCAGGCGACGAGAGCGTGGGACAGCTCATCTCCGACGCTATGGAAAAGGTCGGAAAGGACGGCGTTATCACGATAGAAGAGGGCAAGGCTATGGTCACCGAGCTCAACGTGGTCGAGGGTATGCAGTTCGATCGCGGCTACGTGTCGCCCTATCTCGTGACCAATATGGACAAGATGATTGCCGAGCTCGACAATCCCGTCATACTCATCACGGACAAAAAAATCAGCAGCGTGCAGGAGATACTTCCTCTGCTCGAACAGGTGCTCAAAAACGGCTTGAAGCTGCTTATCATTTCCGACGATATCGAGGGCGAGGCTCTCACGACGATTATCGTAAACAAGCTCAAAGGCGTGTTCAACTGCGTTGCCGTCAAAGCTCCCGGCTTCGGCGACAGGAGAAAGGCGTATCTCGAAGATATCGCGATTCTGACGGGCGGCACGTACATTTCGAGCGACCTCGGCTACGAGCTTAAAGACGTAAATCTCGGAATGCTCGGCAGAGCCAAATCCGTCAAGGTGGACAAGGATAACACGACAATCGTAGGCGGCGCGGGCGCGGCGTCAGACATAGCGTCGAGAGTGGCTTCCATCAGAGCTCAGCTTGCCGAAACCACTTCCGATTACGATAAGGAAAAATTGCAGGAGCGTATTGCAAAGCTCGCGGGCGGCGTAGCCGTCATCGGCGTAGGCGCGGCGACAGAGGTCGAAATGAAGGAGAAAAAGCTCCGCATCGAGGACGCTCTCAACGCGACTCGCGCGGCGGTTGAAGAGGGTATCGTTCCGGGCGGCGGCGCGGCTCTGCTTTCCATAATTCCCGCAGTCAAAAAGGCTTGCGAGAGGCTTGAAGGCGACGAGCTTACGGGCGCGAGGATTGTGTTGCGCGCGCTCGAAGCTCCCGTCAGACAGATTGCAGCAAACGCGGGCATAGACGGCGGCATTGTTGCTCATACGATTATCAACGCGGACAAAGCCAACTACGGCTACGACGCGGCAAAGGACTGCTATTGCGATATGGTCAAAGCGGGCATTCTCGACCCGACCAAGGTCACGCGCAGCGCGCTTCAAAACGCTTCCTCCGTTGCAAGCACTTTGCTCACGACCGAGAGCTTAGTTACGGATATCAAGGAGCCCGCACCTCCGATGCCCGCAGGCGGAATGGGCGGCATGGATTATTAATCCGAAAAGCCGAATAAACAATTCTCAAAATGCGCTCCGTTTTCGGGGCGCATTTGTCATTAAATCGCAAAAGCTGTCGTAAATTTTAATATGCGGAATGCGGCTAAGGAAAATATAATCGTCGTATGCACGATAGCGCTGTGTTTTATGCTTACGATAAGTCTGTGCGCTGCGTTTTCGGGCGGAGGACTGCTCGCGGCTTTTTCGACGGAAAAGGCGGGCGGCTCGTGTGCGTATGCGATCGCCGTAAGCGGTTACGACGATATGACGCTGGCGCGGTCTACCGCCGACCTTGTAAAACAGCGCGGCGGCGCGGGATATATCTCGGAAGGCGACTCGATAGAGATTATTTATGCCGTTTATCCCGACGGTGACAGCGCGAATAAGGCTCTGTTGTCGCTTGGAGAGGGGAGCGCGTACGTCAAGGAAATAGAGATTTCGGCAAGCAAGCTGAAATGGGCGGACGGCGATATAAAAACGGGCGTTGTTTCCGCTTTGAGATATTATGACGAAGCGTTTACGGTATTGTATGATACCGCGAACGAGCTTAATTCAAAAAGTATCGGCGTTGAAGACGCAAAAACCAAAATCAGGGTTTTAAGAGCTCAAATCGAAGATATAAAATCGGTTTTTTATCAAAACGTACAAAATTGCGATAAGGAACAGATAACGGAAATCAAGCTCGCGCTCATAACCTGTATCGCGCTTTTGGAGAATATCAACGGCGAGTCAAACGCGGCGCTTTATGCCTCGTCCGTACGCTATGCGCTCGTTCAGCTCGTCTTTTGCAGACAGGCGCTTATGAACAGAATATAGCGACCTCGGCGATTTTGCGCCGAAACACATATACCGTATTTTTAGGTCGACAAAAACGAACTTTCCGCTTACAGCTTTATGCCGCAACGTTTTGCGGCATTTTGCGTTCGGACTCGGTTATTTTTTGTTTAATTACGGCTTGCTATAATAAGAGTATTCGTATATAATAAGCGTATGGCTTATACTTCGTTATATCGCAAATACCGTCCCGACACCTTCGACAAGGTCATCGGACAGGACCATATCGTGCGCACCCTGAAAAACCAGATTGCGCGCGACAATATCGGTCACGCATATATCTTTACGGGCACCCGCGGCACGGGCAAGACCTCCGTCGCGAAGATTTTCGCGCGTGCGGTGAACTGCCTCTCGCCCGTAAACGGCTCGCCGTGCGGCAAATGCGAATGCTGTTTGGCGCTTGCGGAGTCCGGCAATTTCGACGTGCTGGAAATTGACGCGGCTTCAAACAATTCCGTCGACCAAATCCGCGACCTCACGGACAAAATCAACTTTCCACCCACTATCGGGAAGTATAAGGTGTATATCGTAGACGAAGTCCATATGCTATCCAAGGCGGCGTTCAACGCCTTGCTCAAAACCTTGGAGGAGCCGCCGTCGCACGCCATTTTCATACTCGCTACGACGGAAATTCATCAAATACCCGCGACAATACTTTCACGGTGTTTAAGGTTTGATTTCAGACTTGTCCCCAACGCGGTCACCGCAAAGCGCATAAGAGACATATTCGACGAGATAGGAGTAAAATACGAGCGCGAGGCGGTGGAGCTTATCGCGTCTGCGGGCGCGGGAAGCGTGCGCGACGCGCTGTCCGTGGCGGACACCTGCGTAAGCTACTGCGAGGGCAACGTGACCTACGGCGGAGTGCTCGAAGTGCTCGGCGCGTCCGACCCTCAAAAGCTAAGGGAGTTAGCTTCCGCCATAGCGGACGGCGATACGGATAAAGCGCTGAGAGTGTCGGCGGAGCTTTGCGATTTGGGCAAGAGCATCCCCGTGCTCGCGGGCGACCTCGCCGCACTGTTCAGAAACGTGCTGTATATAAAATCCTGCCGTAACGCAAAGGAGCTGCTTGCGATTCCCGAGAGCATATACGAGGCTCTGGGCGAAATGGCGGGTAAATATTCCGCGGCAAGGCTGATGAACGCCATGAAAGCGATGAGCGGACTCGAGGGCGAGCTCAGGTATTCCTCTCAGCACAGGATTGTATTCGAGGGCGCGCTTATGTCGGCGTGTCTCGGCGCGCAGGACTCGGCGAAGACGGAGGACTTGCAGGCGAGGATTGCCAGGCTCGAAAGGGCGCTTTCGGGGCAGAGGAAATCGGATTTTAATTCCGCACCTGCCGTAAGGGATGCAAAGCAGGTGTGGTTTCATTTGGCATCCGAGCTTAAAAAGCAGGGCGCGAGCGTGCTTGCGATAACCTTGCAGAACGCGCAGTTCGAGCTTAACGACGGCGAATTCGTGATCAAAATAGCCGACCGCGCGACGTACAACCTCGTATGCGAAAAGGACAACAGAGACCTTATCAATTTTGCTTTTTCCGCCGACCCGACGACAAAGGGACTGCGGCTTGCGATAAACGAAATAGCGCATATAGACGAGGATAAGGCGGTGCCGTACGTGCGTGAGATGTTCGGCGGCATGGTGGATATAAAATAACCTTAAAGCGATAACGCTAATATAATAAAAAATCAAATTCGGAGGAACAGGAATATGGCTTACGGCGGATTCGGCGGCGGCAATATGCAACAGCTTATGAAGCAGGCTCAGCAGATGCAGAGGAAAATGCAGGAGGCGCAGAAACAGATTTCCGAGACGGAGGTTACGGGAAGCGCGGCGGGAGGAATGGTGCAGGTCGCAATGATGGCGGACAAGACTCCCGTATCGGTGACTATCAAGCCCGAAGCGGTAGACCCCGACGACGTGGAAATGTTGGAGGATATGGTGCTTGCCGCGCTCAACGACGCGATGAAACAGGCGGACGCTGTCGCCAAAGAGCTTATGGGACCGCTCGGCGGAGCCGCGGGCTTAATGTAATAAGGAAGTTATGAGATACATCGAACCGCTGGCGAACCTTATTGCTCAGCTAAGCAAATTCCCGTCCGTAGGCGAAAAGACTGCGGCGCGCTATGCGTATCATATACTCAACTCTCCTCAGGAGGACGCGGACGCGCTTATCGACGCCATACTTACGGTGAAGAGGGAAGTGCATTTTTGCAGCGTATGCGGCAATTATACTGAAAGCGATATATGCGAAATATGCGCTTCGCGCGATAAAAGCGTAATCTGCGTCGTCAAGGAGCCCAAGGATATCGTCGCTCTCGAAAAGGTCAAGGACTTCAAGGGAGTGTACCACGTGCTAGGAGGAGTGATTTCCCCGCTCGAACATATAGGTCCCGACGACCTGCGCATAAAGGAGCTTATCACGCGGCTGGACGGAGTGGAGGAGGTTATACTGGCGACCAATCCCGACGTTGAGGGAGAGGCGACGGCAATGTATATTGCGAGGCTGATAAAGCCTTTGGGCATAAAGTGCACGCGCATAGCTCGGGGTTTGCCCGAGGGAAGCGTCATCGAATATGCGGATGAAAGCACGCTCTCACGCGCTCTGGCGTCGAGGATAGTGCTGTAATAAATAAAACAATTGGGAGGACCAAGGATGAAAAAAGTATGTCCGAAGTGCGGATATTCCGACGAGAGCGGGCAAACCAAGTTTTGCAGTATTTGCGGCGCGCTGCTCGTCAAGGACGAGTCGGATGAAGACGATTATGAGTACGAATTTTCGGACTCGGAAAGAGAAGAAGACGACAGCTATTCCAATGATTCGGAGACTCAGTCCGACGTCGTAGAGGACGGGGAGGATTTTGAATTCAATTTCGGCGCTCAAAACGCGCAAAACGTCGGCGAATACAACGCGTACGGTCAGAGCGGAAGCGACCCCTATCAACAGAACGGGTATAATCGGAATATGGGAGCGTTCGCCTCGCAGGAGACCAATAGCGTTCCGATAAAAATGGACGACCGCAGGGCGAATAAGCTCAAAAAGGATTTGTTCAGCTGGACGGTGTATCTTATATTCGTGAGCATACTGAGGTTTATATTCATATTTACGGATATGGACGATATAAACGATATAAGGTCGTCGCTTCCGATATTCGAGGGCGAGCCAATATATAACACGTTGAACACGCTTGTATCCTCGTATTACGCCGAGATAGTCATACTCGTCTTGATTTTGGCGGCTTCGATAACGCTCACGGTTTTCTGCGTCAAGTTGAACAAGTACATCTTCCCAGTTCAGGACGACGCTGTTTTTGCGGACGCTAAGAAAACCTTTTACGCTTCGCTCGCCACGCTCGTCGCGGTTTCGGTATACTTTATAATCGAGATTATATGTATAGTCGTTACTTTGCGTCTTGACGCGTATCTCGAAGCGGAGACCTCTTCTATGTCGGATTTGATCGCTCCATTTGTCGTTGACGTCTTGCTTTTGACAGGCGCAATAATAGCCTGTGTAAATTCGCGCAAGCTGGCAACCTGCAAGCAATAAACGAAGCGAAATATTCAGTTGCAACGTATCGAAAAACGTATGAAATCCGCCGATATAATTCGGCGGATTTTGATTTGAAGTGCGGGAGTTTATCGCTTGCGATTCAACGCCGATAAAACAAAAACGCGCTTTAACGCGCGTTTTTGACATAATCAAACTGTATATTTTCACTTAATTACTTATTGACGACTCTTTGAATAAACGCGTCGAAAGCGGCTTGCCCTTTTTCGTCGTTCTTGAAAACCGCCGTCGTTTCCAAAATTCGCTCGCAGGCGTTGTTGATGTATTCGGTGACAGCGTTGCCCGCCTTCTTTTCCGTACAGCTCGTCCCGAAATCGGCAGCTAACTGAGCAATCATTCCGAGGTGCTTGTGAAGCGGATGGCTTTCTTCGGCAAGCGATTTGAAGTTGAGAGGAGTTTTGCCCGTCAGCAGATCCTTGATAGCGTTCGCCTCCGCCGCAAGCCGACCCGGAAGTATGAACAAGCCCATCACCTCAATTATTCCGATAGACTCCTGCTTGATATTGTGCAAGTCCTCCGCAGGGTGGAATATGCCGAAAGGATGAGCCTCGTCCGTGCGGTTGTTGCGCAGAATAAGATTGAGCTGATATTCGCCGTTTCCGTTTATCGAGGCTATGGGGGTGATAGCGTTGTGCTGAACACTCTCTCCGTCCTTTTGAGTGGAGCAAAGTATGCCTACGCTCTCGTCGGAGTAGACGTCCCAGACTTTGCGGAACATTTCAACCGCTTTTAGCAGCTGCTCTCTGTTTTTACTTTCTATGCGCACAATCGAGTTGTACCAATCCACGACGGATACGTTTACGTCGGGGCAGGAGCTTATGAGATAGTGTTTGCGAGCGGGTCGCTCGAACACCGGAAGCACTTTTTTGCCGCCTTGATAGTGATCGTGCGCGAGTATGGAGCCGCCGACAATGGGAAGCGCGGCGTTGGAGCCTATGAAATAGTGAGGAAACATATCCAAGAAATCCAGCATGCGTCTGAACGTCGCGTCGGATACGCACATCGGGCGGTGCTCGCCGCAGACCGCAATCAGATGATGGTCGAAATACTGATATGGCGAGTATTGCATAAACCAACGCTCGCCGTCAAGCTCGAAAGGAATCGTGCGCAGAGTCTGCCTCGCTGGCTTTGCGGCGTTGCCTGCAAATCCGATATTCTCCTCGCACAGCAGGCATCTGGGATACCCGCCCTGAACGAGCTTTGCAAGTCGCACCTGCTCGGGGGTCTTTTCCGGCTTCGCCAGATTTATAGTGACCGTAATCCTTCCTTTTTGGCAGTCGTGCTGCCATTTGATGTTTTTATCGAGGTCGGGACGGCGCAGATACGTGCTGTCCTCGCCGAGTCTGAAAAGCATATCGCAGGCGCGTTCGCTGCCGCTCTGAGCGGCGGTATCGTCGAACATTTCCACGGTTTTGGAGGGGAGGGGCATAACCGCGCCTATCAGCTTGCTTTCGAAAAGCTGTTTTTCGGCGGGCTCTATGAGCTTTATTCTCACGGCATAATCGGAGAGCGCGTCGAGTACGGAGTATATTTCATAGTCCTTTATTTCGCCCTCGGCAGGTTCGGACAGCTTCAATATGTCGAGCAGCGTGTTTTGCGCGTAAATTGCGTCGAAATCGTCAAGATACAGACGTTTTGTCGCATAATCGACGAGTTTTTTTACGTTTTGCTTAGCCTGATTCTCGTAAGAAATTCTTGCCATAAAATTCTCCGTGATAAAGTGGGATTTGAAAATCGCATTGTCCGTCGCGTATCAAATCCCGAAAGGGCGATAAGACAACGGAAACGCAGTCATTGTAGCATTTTCCGATAGTTATTGCAAGCGCGCCGCGACAATTTGCCCGAAAATATTCTCGCGCGCCGCTTTGCTCATATTTATTGCAATTACTTTCGATGTATGCTACAATGTAGCATAATATTTCTAAGGAGAAATTATGACAGCAGATTGCGGATTTAAGCTGGAAGGTTCCGCGTTCGACGGATTGTGCAGGGAAATCTTCGATACCGACGGCGCGGCGCAGCGCGGTAGATTCGAGACTCTTTGCGAGGCGCATAGAAGGGAATTCGGCGTATGCGCCGAGGCGTTTTATTCCTCCCCCGGCAGAATAGAGATAGTGGGAAATCACACCGACCATAACGCGGGCAAAGTGCTTTGCGCCGCGATAAATTTCGATACGCTCTGCTGCGTATCGCAGTCCGACGACGGTTTTATCGAGGTCAAATCCTCGGGTTATCCCAAAATCAGAGTTGACGCGTCCAATCCCGAATTCTGTATGTCGGAGATAGGCACCTCCATTGCGCTGGTCAAGGGAGTAGCCGATTATTTCGGACGGTCGGGAAAGAAGGTAGGCGGATTTAAGGCTACGATGACGTCCAACGTGCCAAAGGGCTCGGGGGTTTCCTCTTCGAGTTCGTTTGAGCTTGTCATAGCGGAAATTCTGAACGTTTTGTACAACGGTTGTGACTGCGACGCGATTTTCAAGGCCAAGGCGGCGCAGTATGCCGAAAACGTATATTTCGGCAAGCCGAGCGGACTTATGGATCAGAGCGCAATCGCGCTGGGCGGAGTAAATCTCATCGATTTCAGAGATTTGGAAAATCCCGCGGTGGAAAACGCGAATTGGTGCTTTGACGATTTGGATATATACGTCATCGCGACGGGGGGAGACCATAGCAATCTCACCGACGACTACTCGGCGATAACCGTGGAAATGAAAGAGGCGGCGGCGTGCTTCGGAAAAAAGCTGCTCGGAGAGATATCCCGTAAAGAATGGGAAATGAAGAAGCAATCCGTAAGGAGCAAGCTAAGCGAGAGAGCGTTTTTGCGCGCGGAGCATTTCTTCGAGGAGAACGAAAGAGTGGAAAACGCCGTTAAAGCCATTGACGGCAAGGATGAGGAAGCGTTCCTTGGCATAGTCAACGCTTCGGGGCTTAGCTCGAGATACAAACTGCAAAATACGTATTCGCAGTCGGGACGAAACAAAAACTTGGAAAACGCTCTCGACGCGGTTGCCGAAATGCCGTACGTGCTTGCAAGCAGAGTGCACGGCGGCGGCTTTGCCGGCACCATACTCGTGCTTACGAAAAAATCCGCAAACGAAGCCGAGCATAGGCTGGACGCGGTCTTCGGAAAGGAAAACGTATTCAGACTTTCGATACGTAGGTACGGCGCGATTCGGCTGAATTTGGAGAAATGATATGGGGACGGCAATTCTTGCAACTGCAAACGACCCGACGACGGCGTTTTCGATAGGCTCGATTGACATCAAATGGTATGCGCTGTTTATCGTATTTTCTATGATAATAGGGCTTACGTACGTATGCGTGGAGTGCAAAAAGATAAATCTTAAAACCGACGACGCGGTCGAACTGTTTTTGTGGGTCATTCCTCTTGCCATCGTCTTTGCCAGAATAATGTACATAATTCCGGGACGCGTAGACGAGTACTTCCCGTGGAACAGCTGGGACGATTTTGTGAGATTTATCGCCATATGGGAGGGCGGACTGACAATAATAGGCGGAATAGTCGGCGGCGTGCTCGGCGGGATATTCTTCACTCTGCGGCACAAAAAGCAGTGCAATTTCGGCAACGTGGCTGACCTTGTGGTCGTGCCGCTGCTATCGGGGCAGATTATCGGAAGACTGGGCAACTTTGTCAATCAGGAGGCGTTCGGGCTCCCGATAACGGATTCGCGTTTTCATTCCTTTCCTTTCGGAGTTTATATAAACCGCCCAAGCGGCGTGGAGGATAAATTCCGTGACGAGGTATACGGGCATATCGCGGCGGGCGGCGGCGGAAACTGGTTCTGCGCGACGTTCTTTTACGAGATGTGCTGGAACTTTATAGGACTCGTATTCTGTCTGGTGTTCTGGAAAAAGGGCAAGCATAAAAAGTATCCGGGCTTCATGCTGATTTTCTATTTTTTCTGGTATATGCTGGGAAGACTGTGGCTTGAATTTCTGCGCATGGACGCGGTGCCAGTCACAAAGGTGCTGTGCGGGGTCGTATTCCCGATTGCGGCATTGGTGGGCGCGGTATACGCGCTGTTCTGCAACAGCAGAGAATCGTACAGGCGTTTGCGCACGCTTTACGCCGACAGCGCGCTTAAAGACGTCCCGCTTACCGATTACGACGTAAAGAATTACAAATTCGTAGGCAAACTGTACTCAAACAAAAACAATCCTCTTAAATTCCTTTACGGCAGGGACGGCTATATCGATATAGATTTCAAAAACGCCGATTATTACCACGTTCCAAAGGGATATAAGAGCAAATTCAGACAGATTATGAAAGCCGAAGAGTTTTCAAGATAAGGAGTAAAAATGATAAACAACGGTTACGTCACAGAGCGCGTGAAGACCAACAATCTTACGCTTCTCACAGACTTGTATCAGCTTACGATGATGAACGGCTACCGCATCTGCGAAATGGATAAGCGCAGAGCGGTTTTCGATATATTTTACCGCGGGGCGGGCGGCTATTCCTATGCGCTTGCGGCGGGACTGGAACAGGCGATAGATTACGTTCAAAACCTGCATTTCGACGACAGCGACATAGATTATCTTCGCTCGCTCGGCATATTCGACGAGGCGTTTTTCAAGGTGCTTAAAGATTTCCGCTTTACGGGAGACATAAAGGCGGTGCCCGAGGGCACGCTTATATTCCCTTACGAGCCGATTATGACGGTGTCTGCGCCCCTTTGGGAAGCGCAGCTCATCGAGACGGCGCTGCTCACGTTTATAAACCATCAGACGCTCATCGCGACCAAAGCCGCAAGACTCAACGAGTGTACAGAGAACAAAATAAGCGAGTTCGGGCTTCGCCGCGCGCAGGGTCCCGACGCGGGCATATACGGTGCGAGAGCAGCGTATATCGGCGGATGCCGCACCACCTCGAACGTAGTTTCGGGCAAGCTGTTCGGCATTCCCGTCACGGGTACGCATTCGCACAGCTGGGTTATGTCCTTTGACAGCGAGCTGGAAGCGTTTATGAAGTACGCAGAGATATATCCCGACAAGTGCCTGTTGCTTGTCGATACCTATGATACGCTGAAAAGCGGAGTACCCAACGCCATAAAGGTGTTCGACAAGCTCAAAAGCGAAGGGTATAAGCCGCTCGGTATACGTCTCGACAGCGGAGACCTCGCCTATCTCAGCCGCAAAGCGCGCGTTATGCTCGACGAAGCGGGTCACAGCGACTGCCTTATCTTCGCCACCAACGATATCGACGAGGATATACTGCTCGCGCTCAACAATCAGGACGCGAAAATCGACGTGTACGGCATAGGCACAAAGCTCATTACGAGCTACACCAACGCTTCGCTCGGCGGCGTGTATAAGCTCTGCGCCCTCGAAGAGAACGGAAGGCTTATACCCAAAATCAAAATATCCAACAGCCACGAAAAAACAACCAATCCCGCCGTCAAAAAGATAGTGCGCATATATAAGAACGGTATGGCGCAGGCGGATTTGATATGCCTAGAAGACGAGACGTTCGATGAGAGCAAACCGCTCACCGTCTTCCACCCGGAGCTTACCTACAAAAAGACGACGTACACCGATTACGAGGTGCGCGAGCTAATGGTGCCGATATTCAAAAATGGCGAGCTTGTGTACGATATGCCGTCCTTGAAAGAGATAGGCGAGTATGCGGATAAATCTCTCGCGGAGTTTTTCCCCGAGTATCGCAGAGTCGTCAATACGCAGGTATACAAGGTGGATTTGTCAGAGAAGCTCTGGGCTCTCAAACAAGAATTGCTCAACTCATCCGTGAGGTGACCGGAGCGGTTTTATGCATTTCAGCGCGCCGTACGGCGCGCTTTTTCGTTAGGCGCAAATAAATTGTCGATGTAAAAATGATAACAGAAATGCGCTTGGATAATATAGAGGTTTAACCGTATAGCATCCGTCCTCCGCTTGACAAATCTTTCCGTTTTGAGACAAACGTTGTCGGATTACGACATTAAATCGGTGGGAGAATTGTACATATCTCAACGAGAGGTCGTTATGAAAAAAGAAAGAAAAAAGATGACAAGATTTGCGCGCAAGAGCAGAGGCTACGATATAAAAGCGGTAGAGAAGTTTATCGCCGAGGAGCAGTCCCGCTCCGACGAGGTGCAGCTCAGCCAGCGCGAACGTATAAACGCGCTTACACAGGAGTGCAACAGGCTTTCCGACGAGGTGGAGGAGCTTAAAGGCAGAGAAGAGCAGATAAAATCCGCTTTTATCGTCGCTTCCCGCAACGCCGATAAGATGACGGAGGACGTAAAGACCAGATACGCCGCGGAGCTTGAAAGATTGAAGCTGTTCAGAGCAAAGTGGACGGGCGCGTACGAGCAGCTTAAAGAAAGATATCATTTCGACAAAGACGCTCTGAATATGGAGAGCGTAGCCGTATCGACTCAACTCGAGCTCCAAAAGTTTCTGATGCAGGATTTCTCTTTGAACAAGGGTGGGGAGCCCGACGAGATGGAGGAGTATTTCAGGAGCGAGGTCGACAGACTTACAAGGCAGCAGCTTGCTACGCAGAAACCCGTTTCGGGCAAGGCGCGCGCGGAGGAAGCGAACTTAGTGCCGTCTTCCGCGATAGAAGAGCTCAAAGGGAAAATCAAGGATGCAGAGACAAAGAAGGTCAAGGCGCAGGGAAGCGCGGCATTCTCACTCGAAGAAGCGCTTAATCCCACCGAGAGCCTTGCGGACATATGCAAGTCGCTCGGACTGAAATCGCTTTAAGCGCTGCATCGGCTACGCCGTGTGAAATGCGTTTTGTTTTTAAGTCATTATAATAGTAAATAATTTAGTTAGCTTATATATAAAAATACGGGCGCGTTTGCGCCCGTATTTTATAAATCTTTTATATCGAATTATTGTATAGAAAGAGATTTCAGTGAATATTGCATTTCAAATTTTTCGCCCGTAGCCTCGTTTTTGTACGGCTCGACTATTTTCACAAGCACGTTTTTGATAGGCCAGTCCCGGTATGTGATATTAGCGTTGTCCGCGGCATAGTACAGAGTCTGCGACATTCCCGATACCTGCGTGGAGCGCGATATAAAAATCTGATAGCAGGGGATACCTTTTTCGGCGTAGGCTTCCAGCGTATCTGTATATGCGGTCTTTATCTCGGCAACGGAATTTCCGCTTGCAGTAAGAGTAGCCGTTGCCGCTTCCTCTTCGGTTACGAGCGGAAGAGAGAACGAGAGCGACAGACCCGAGGAGAATGTCGTCACCGAACGTAAAGCCTGCTGAAACTGATTGTTGTCCAGCACCGTGCCCGACGCGCCGAGCGACCCGTTTGACGTTTCGCCGTTGATAATGCGCGTATAATCATAGCCGCCGCCGGAGTAGGTCCCCTGAACGCTGAACGTGTTTTTTCCGTTTACGTTCTGTATCCTGTACGAATAGGCGGGCACCATATAGCTCGTTCCGCCGACCAGATTGTAATAGCAGCCCGTTTCGTATATAGTGTCCTTATGCGAAAGCCTGCCTTTTACCAAAATGCCTTCCTGCACGTTTTTGAGAGTGGCGGTGCCGAAGCCCGTAATTTCGCTGCCCGCGTTGTAGGCGTCGAGGCTGACGGTGTACGTGCCTGTCGAATTGTCCGCGGTGTCGAGCACGTCGTACTCGAAATACTCGTGACGGTGGTGTTGCAGAATATTTGCAAGCTGACCCTGCGGGGTCGCCTTGTTGCAGGCGGTAAGTCCTATCCCAATCGTCAGAGTCATCGCTAATATCAATACAATAAGTACAAACTTTTTCATAATAAAGCTATTATAACATAAAAAATTCAAACCGCAACTCAAATAGCGCCTATTTATTCAAATAAAGACAACAGGGCGGCGTGCGGTTTAGAATGTGATTTTTAATCTGCTTATAAATTAAATAATGAAAATTGTAAATTAAATAAATAAAAACTGTTAGTTTTTATTTATTTCGCCATTGCCGTTGAAACTTTGCGCGCCGCCTGTTATAATTCGGTTATGAAAATAATCACGTCAAACTCGTCGCGCTTTGCGTACAGAGGCGTTCTCGAAGAGCTGAAACGCCGCCGCAAGGAGAGCAATATAGTTATAGCCCCCGACAGATTCACGGCTTCCGTGGAGAGAGGTCTCATATCCTCTCTCGGGATAGATAGCACCTTCGGCATAGAGGTTATGTCCTTCACAAGGCTTGCGGACAGGCTTGTGGGAAGAGCCATAAAAAAGTGCCTCACGCCCGAGGGCTCTGTTATGCTGATAGGACAGGTCATAGTAGGGAACAGAGATAAGCTCGAATACTACAAAAACGCCGCTGTCGCAAGCGGCTTTGAAAGCGAGCTTTACGCCGCGCTTACTGCAATACGCAACAGCGGCATAACCACGGCGGAAGGGAACAGAGATAAGCTCGAATACTACAAAAACGCCGCTGTCGCAAGCGGCTTT
>CANDBF010000019.1 GCA_947382865.1 uncultured Clostridia bacterium | reverse complement strand
GAAAAAAAGTACAGAAAAGGCACAGCTTAACGCTATGCCTAAATCTTTTATTTGCATCTTATTAAATTCCCTATGGCAACTACGGTAAAGCGTGAGCTTTTTTATTTATTAATTTAGTATCAATTCGTATTACAGCGCGGCTTTTTTTCAAAATACTTAACTCCGCGCAGAAACCTTGTGCCGAACCAGAAGCCGAGCGCGATAGCTGTGCCTACCGCCCAGCCTATCACCCACGCCCAGCACACTCCCGAAAACCCCCATCCCGCGTCGATGAGAACGTAGACAAGGACAACGCGCATAATCAAATCCGTAAACGTGCTGATTGCAAATCCCAGATTGCCACCGCATCCTCTGACCGCTCCGTCCGCTACGATTTTCACGCAGACCAAGGGTAGAAACGCGCCCACAATCGTAAGGAACTGCACCGAATGCGCCATAGCAGCCTCGGTGAGCTTATCCTTTTGGATAAAGACGGACGTGAGCTGTTCGGGCAGAGAGACCATAAATACCGTAAAAAATACGGATATGGCGAGCGAGTACACGAGAACGCACACGAAGCCCTGCTTTATGCGCGAGTATTGCTCCGCCGCTTTATTCTGCGACGCGAAGTTGGAAAGTCCGTTTGTGAGCGATATAACGGAGGAATTTGCGATATAGACCAGCTTAAACGCTGTCGTAAAGCCTGTGATTGCGTCGCCCGTCGTATCCAGCGTGTTTATGCGTTTATTCACGAAGAAGTTGCCAATCGAAACGAATGACTGTTGCAGTATTACGGGCACGGAAGCGACCGTCAGTTCTTTGAGAATGGATTTGTTGAACGCGAGCGGTTTTTCGTCAGACTTGACCGCTTTCATTTTTTTTGCCAATACTACGGCAGTCAGAACGCAGGATATCGCCTGAGAGATAAGCGTAGCCCACGCCGCGCCCGCCACGTCCAAATGAAACGCGCATACGAACAGGAAGTCCAGAGCGATATTAAGAGCGGAAGAGATGACGAGGAACAAGAAAGGCGTTTTGGAGTCCCCTAGAGCGGAGCATATGCCGCAACCTAGGTTGTACAGGAATATAAACGGAAGAGAACCGACATAAATATACAGATAATCCAGACAGTCGCCGAAATAAGCTCCGTGTACGCTTAATGCCCGCAGGGAGAGATTCCCGAGAGCAAAACCCAAAGTCATTATAACCGCGCACAGCACTGAAAAGGAAATAAGCGCGGTATTTACGGTTTCGCGGAGTTTTTTGTTGTTTTTTGCGCCCGCGTATTTGGCTACGATGACGGCGCAGCCCGCATTTGCGCCGAGAGCGAACGAAAGCAGTACGTTTATTATAACGGTAGCGTTGCCTATCGCGTCGACGGCAAGCGCGCCTTCCGCCGCAAAATTCCCTACGACGAGCAAGTCTACGAGGGAATATAGCTGTTGTACCAAAGCGCTGCCGAATAGGGGTAGCGAATATGAAAGCAGCGTTTTCCATACGTTTCCGCTTGTAAGACTGAGCGCATCTGACTTTTTCATACCGCAGACATTATAAGATTGTAAATGCGTAAATGCAAATAAATTGACGTATAATTTTCAACAAAATAATGGTAAATTGTACTTCTCAGATTAAATATCGAACTTTTTCTGCATAGTGCGACCGTATGTAAAGCCGCCCGTCCAAAACGTACGGGCGGCAATTCAGTATAGTCATATCAGATGAGCACAGGCTGTATCTGTTTGCCTGCGAGGGCATCTTTGCATGTAGGCAAGATAAGCGAGGTGTCCGCAATAAGAGAATTGAATTTTTTTGTAGGCGCGTCCTGCCCGAACGGGACGAAGAATACGTTTCTCGTGTTGAGCAGAGAGCCTATGTTTTTGGCGTTGGCGCCGAGCGCGTCGTTTGTAGAAACCGATATCACGACGGGGCGGTTGTTGCGCAGATGCGCCTTTACTGCGAGGGTGACGGGCGTATCCGTTATACCGTTTGCGATTTTGGCGAGCGTATTGCCCGTACACGGTGCGACAAGCATAATATCCACCGCTTTCGCAGTTCCGAAGGGCTCTGCGTCCACTATGGTTTTTACGGGAGCTTTCCCCGTCTTTTCGGTCACGAGCCTTTCAAAATCCGCTTGCTTATAAAATCTCGTGTCGAACGTGGAGACGTTGTAGCTGAATATAGGCGTAACGTCGAAGTCGTTTGCGACGAGATCGTCAATCGCGCTCAGAACGCTCTTGAACGTGCAGAATGAACCGGTTATGCAAAGTCCGAGTTTAGTCATTTTTCAATACCTCCGAGATGTACTCCTGCATAGCCTTTGCCGCGCTGTACGGACAGGTCTTTGCAGGCAAAGCGGGATATATATCGGCGTCAATCCCGAGGTATCTGGCATATTCGAGATTTATCGCCGCGGCGGAGGCGAGGTCTATATATACTGCGTCCTTATTCATACTCATAAGGTCGGCGTCGTTTACTATTGCGAGCGGAACGGTGTTTATAACTATATCGTAAGGCGAGAAATCGAAGTCGCGGGAGGGCACTACGTTGTTTGCAAACGCGTACGCGGGACGGGGAGAGGAGTTTGTGGCGATGTCCAACGAAACGTCAAGTTTACCAAGCAGCTTGGCAATCGCCGCGCCCATACGTCCGAAGCCTATAACGAGCACGTTGCAATCGACTATGGATTTGACGGAGTGCTCTATAATCAGCATAAGCGCGCCCTCGGCTGTTAGCCGCGAGTTGACCGCTTGAAATTTTTCGTCTTTCATAAAGCAGTGAAGAGTAATGCCGCGGCTTTTTGCTGCTTCGCGGGCCTCGTCGGTGCATTTGCCGTGGAAAATAAGCGCGCCTTCCTCTATGGCGTTTACAGTCTCGGCGTCTACGTTTATATTGGGAGCGAAGACGTGGGTCGGCTTTGAGAATTTCGTTTTGCGAAGAAGTCTTTCGAGGAAAAACATTCTTTCATCGGATTGATGCACTGTGAGATTTGTGTGTTTCATACGGTATGCTATGCGAATTCGCAAAAGTTTTGTTACAGTCTGAAAGGAGTGAAAAACGCTCACATTTCATAGCGCGTACCTCATAGCATATTGCGAGGTGAACTATGGAAAGATATTTTCTCGGAAACAATACGGCATACGGATTTATAGGCAACTATGAAACCGAGTTGAAAAATAAAAACAGGGTGATATTGCTTAAAGGCGGACCCGGCACGGGCAAATCCTCTATACTTAAAAAACTAGCCGCGGAAGCCAAAAACAGGGGGCTCGATTTCGAGCTCTGGTATTGCTCGGGCGACCCCGACAGCCTCGACGGCGTTTATATAAAAGAGCTGGATACGGCGATAGTGGACGCGACGGCGCCGCACGCATCAGGCGCCGACCTTCCCAAGATAAAGGATTTTATATACGACCTCGCGTCCAGCCTCTCGCACGAGAAGCTGGCGGAGCATAAGGAGGAAATCGAAAAGCTGATTTATAACAAAAAACAGTACTTTATGCGAGCGTATCAGCACTTAAAGTCCGCATTTTGTCATTTTAACAACCAAATGGAATTGGAATCGCAGGGCTTGAAGCAGGCCGATATACGCGCTTACGCGTCGGTCATTGCGTCTAAACTTCGCAGCGAAAACCGCGGCAACAGTCTTAGACGCTCGCTTTTCACGTACGCGATATGTCCGAACGGCGAGGACGCATATTACGACCACCTGCGCGGGAAATACGTATACAAAGTGAGCGGTAGCGCAGCGGCGAAAAGGATATTTTTCGACGAGCTTTGCGGTTTGCTCAGCGGCGGCACCGTTATTCTCAATGCGCTTGACCCAAAAATCGTTGACGGTTTTGCGATAGGGGACAGCGCGGTGGTGTGCGACGCTGGTCATATGTCAGACGCCGTGAGGGAAAACGTCAATCTCAGCGTGTACGACGGTGCTTCCAATATAAGAGCGATAGAAGAAGAAAAGAATTACGTCGTTCTCCATACCGCGTTTGCGGTGGAGCAGCTTGGCAAGGCGCGGGAAAGCCATCTAGCTGCGGAAAAGTACTTCGTGGAAGCTATGGATTTCGATAACAACAACAGGCTTTACTCGCTTATTTTACGCGACGTTTTCGGCGACGCGCCTGCGCGTTGACTGCTACGATAAATTTTTTGATTTGGATTAAACGAAAAGCACCCGTTTAGACTGCCGATATCGCGCGTGCGCGCCTTGGAGGAAGCAAACGGGTGTTGACATATTTTTCTCTGTATTGTATTATGATAAATGTATCGCTATATGCGCGCGGATATGCGCGTATACGCGGGTACGTAAGGTGGAAACTATGAGAAAACGTAAAAGTTTGCTGTTTATCCTGATTTTGGGCGTAATTCTGCTCGTTACGCTGGCGGCTTGCAATAAGGGCGCGGTCGACCCCGGCAAATTGCCTCCTACCATAGGAGGAAATACGCCGGAAGGTCCGCAAGCTCCGACAAGCCAGACCGTGGGACTGGAATTCAGTTTCCCGATTGCGCCGTCCTCTGTTTTCAGCAGTATATTCGTCGAGGAATTCGAGTTGGAGCGCTACGTCGAGTATTCCGTAGTGTACTATGACGGAGACGGGGCGATTACCAAGAGAATTCCGCGCGGCGGCGTCGTGGAGGAAATGGTCGCGGAGGAAGACAGACCCTTCCTTTCGGTCGCGGGTCATCACAATATCCGCGTGACCGCCACTCTCGACGATAACACTACGAAGGTAAGCGGGACGTTCGCGCTTCACCTCAAAGACAAATCGGGCGTTATTTCGCTTGCCAGATACGATTTTAATCTTGACACGGGTCACGGCATAGCGGACGCGTATTTCGGCAGCGTTGCGAACAAAAAAGCGTCCGTTGACGTGGAAGTAGGCGCGCAAATAGAAAATTGGACAGACTTTTTGCATATTTTCAAAATGAGTCTTTCGGGATATGCTCTCGACAGCGTGACCGCGACGTCCGGCGGAAAGCAAATCGAGCTCTCCGAGGGCGTGGGCTTCCCATTCACTATATCCGAATCTCTTAGCTTTACCACCGTATGGACAAACGACGTAGTGCGCGTCAGGTACGACCTTAACGCGCCCGATTCCAGAATAATGACGGGTAAAGAGGACCCCGCGCCTCTGTTCGAGGAGGGCGGGAAGTACGGCAACGTATACGCCAAACGCGGCACCGGTCATGCGATGAAGCCCGACGACAAGGAGTTCGACGTATACGACGGCTTTTTCTTCGCAGGCTGGGTGAACGAGGCTACGGGCTTGATTTACAGCTTCTCTTCGTTCGTCGGCAACGAGAACATCAATCTGAAAGCGAAATGGGTCGCGGCTGATTATTCGTTTACGATTTACACAATGGGCGGCGAGTTTGCGCCCGATATACGGTCCTCAAAAATCGTCAAGGACGGGAATCTTGTCGAGTTGACGGTCGACAACGCCGCGGATTACGGTTATACGCTTATCCAATGCACTTCGAGATTCGGACTTTCCGACGGAAAACTCAGCAGAGTGACGTTTACGGGCTTTCATTACGGCATCGATTACAAGAATTACGCCGCGGAGGTCACCGTATCCGCCTCGGGCAGAAAGGTCGTGTTGAAGTTCGAGGATATTTATGCCCCGACCGAGACCTCCGCGCCCGTGTTCCAAAAGGGAGACGGCACATATCTCGTGCAGGACGGTTTGTACTCCGACTATCAATGCACCAAGCGTCTCGTGCGCTATGACAAGGTGTCCACCGAGCAGCCCGTGACGTATATAAAATGGGTTTTCGACGAGTCGAAGACGGGAGAGGAGTATCTCGACGGCATAAGCAAGTGGTATACCGAAAATATTTTCAAAAACGGATATACCATAAAGGCGGACGGCACCGTGCGCCTCGACAAGGTGGCTGATTATTACGTAAACGAGCTCATCGTGCCCGCAACGCTTAAAATAGGCGGCGTCGAAAGACGGATTACGGAGATTGCGGACAGAGCCTGCTCCAATATACGAGCGCTTACCAAGGTTGACCTGAGCAAAGCGATACACCTCGCAAGGCTTGGCGTAAACGCATTCGCATATGATGCGTCTTTGAAGGATATCGTCATGCCCGAGCCCAACAGCATTGTCGAAATGGGCGAGAACGCTTTCCTCAACACCGACTTCGAGGAAAATTACGAAGAGAATACGGGCGGAGCGGAGTTTATCGTTATCAATAAGATGATATATAAATACGTGGGCGCTGACATTGCGAATATCGATTTGTCCGACCCGACCGCATACTACACCGCGGAAAATGCGCCCGATATGTCCGAGGAGATGCGCGGAAGACTGAACAGTCAGCTCTCCAAGGTGGAAATTATAGTAGACGGCGCTTTTGCAAACTGCCCGTCGCTTCAATCGCTCAAGCTCCCGATCGGAATAAAAGAGCTGCAAAACAACGCTTTTTACGGGCTTTTCAACCTGACGGAGCTCACCGTGCCGCAGGGCAGCGCGCTCACTGTCATAGGAGAGACCGCGTTTGACGGCAGCGGACTGCTTTTGGAGAGCGGCAATCTTTACGTTCCCGTGTTCGGCGCCGTGATTATCGGAGAGGTGTACTACCGTCTGCTCGATACCCTTGCCGAGACCGCGGAAATTCCCGCAACCCACAACGGCTTTACAATCAGATATATAGCGCCCCGCGCATTCAACCAGTGCACTAAGCTCGAAGAGATAAATGTAAAGGAAGAGAATATCCTATCTATCGGCAAGGACGCCTTCCTTGACACGAAGTACATTCAACTGTCAAAGGACGGATACACCGTAGTCAACGGCATACTCACCGCATATTACGGTCCTACCTACGACGCCAACAGAGTGAACCTTCAAGTGCCCGCGGACGCGGTCGTTATTGCTACGAACGCGTTTGGAAACTATGCGCGTTATTTTGAAACATTGCAGATAAATTCCACAGTCGAGAAAATCGAAAACAACGCGTTCAACGGCGCGAATATGCTCAGAAGCATCATCTTCCCCGACGTAAGAAAAGGCTTCAAGCAGCTGGACAATCTCCCCGATATCGCGGACAACGCGTTTGCAAACTCCAACGGAGTTATGATTGGCGCGACGTATTATTTCGACGCGAAGGTCATCGAATACTTCTCGAACCTAGAATCGGGCAAAGAGACTACGACGGACGCCCTTACGCTCAAATGGCTCAACCTCTACAAGATGCATAAAGCCAACTTCGAGACGGAAAGAATAGAATACGTCCAGATAGATCCCGCGCACGTTTCCAACGTTCTTATGAGGACGGGCAGGTATGACGCGGAAAATCACGAAGAGAAAGGCAATGCGTATCTGGATAAGTACGGCGAAAAGGTTATTCCTGGCGCGCTCAGAGTTATGCCGAATACGGGAATAGGCAGAGACGCCTCTCTGAGCTGGAAAGACAACGAAATGGCTATGACGGAAATCACCGCCGATGGCATTTACTCTCAGTATTACGTGGCGGGAGTCACAAGATATGCCATCACCTTCAAGTATAACGACAGCTCGGAAGGCTGCGTACCCTATATCGTTACGGTTTACAATGCGATAAAGGACGCTCCGACCTTCAACAGCTCGGTCAATTACGACGAAGACCCCGACAACGTGATTTCCTTGGACGGGCTGAATTCCGAAAACAGCAATTTCTGGATAGAAGGACTTGAATCGCAGGTCGAAGATTCGCAGTATCCGACGTTCTACACCTCGTTTAAGCTGGGTGCGGTGACGTTCGTTTATAAGGACATCGACTGGAAGAAAGAGGGCGACGAAAAGCGCATAACAATCGACGTTAGCAGAGATTTGGAGCACTTCACGACAAGAGAGGTCACAAATCTGTCCGAGGCGATAATAAACGTGAATTTCCACGGCATCGGAAGGTATAAACTGAAAATGTCGTATGCCGTCGTAATTTCCAAATTCAAAGCGGTGAAGCAGAACGGCGCGGCGGTCATACCCGTGAACGGCAACGCGGCGGATTATCTGAAAAACTACACCGTGGATATGGTCGGACAGGATGGAATAATCGAAAAGTATCCGATCACGTCGAGCAGATTCGATATTAAGGGCGAGGACGGAACGGCGGCTGTCGATACGTCGGAGCTGGGTATGCATACGCTCACCCTGCGTTACAACGGAAGCAACGCCGACGGCGAGCTTGTTTTGGGGTTGAATTATACGGTAGTGGTGACGGCGGACGAAAGTCTGTTTGAGTACGACATAGTCAACGAGGCGAGAAAACTTGCCAAAATCGTCAAATACGTCGGCGACGGAAATCCCGTTACGGTAGTTATCCCAAGCACCACCACGAGGGTGAAAGGATACGTTGGAGAGGAGTTCACCGTAGTACAAATCGGCGAGGTGAGCGGTACGGCGAGCGGCGTATTCCAGAATAAAGCCACTCTGACCAACGTATATCTGCCTGAAACCATACGCTCGATAGGAGTGAACGCCTTTGCGGGATGTACTCTTCTCAGCGGAGTTTACACTGCGAAGCAGATTTCGGTCACTCCCGTCGAACTGAACGAGGATAATTTCCAGAAGGTCGGCGCTCTCTTCGAGGAAAACGAGGACGGCAAGGTGTGGAAGGTGCAGAACGTGACGGTTTCTTCCTTGCAGGGTGCGGTTTACGCGGAGGAGCTCGTGATAGGAGCGGAATATCCGTTTGGCGACATCAAATTCAGAGTAATCGGAGTTTCAGCCGCTCTGACGGTCGGAAACGAGTGTAACGTCGTCTATTTGCCCGATACGGTTTATATCAAATCGGATATAACCAAGGAAAACGGCGAAAAGCTGCTCCCGTATTTTTACGACAGCGATACGAAAGCCGCCGTGCCCACTGACGGCGAAGAGGCGGGCGCCGCGGTATCGGAGAAATATTCGTATACGATGATTAGAATAGACGCGCGCATTTCCGAAAACCTTAGCTTTATAGCGCAGGGCGCGTTTATGAATTGCTTTAGCTTGCAGTCAATCGACCTCTCGCTTGCAACGGGTCTGACGGATATAGGCGCTCTCGCTTTCTCGGGCTCGGGTCTTACGTCGATAGATTTGAGCGGCAATACGCTGATAAAAGCAATCAACAGCCAGACCTTCAAAAACTGCTCCGCGCTCGGCGAAGCCGTGTTCTCCTCGCAATTGGAGGTTATCGGCACAAGCGCTTTCGACGGATGCATAAATCTTGCCAAGGTGAGCTTTGTCAATACTCTGGGCGAGGTCGGCGGATACGGCAGAAATTTGAAGAGGATTTACGACAACGCGTTCAACCGTTGTATGAATCTTACGTCGTTTGAAATAAACTCTACAATCGAAAGCGTGGGAGCAAACGCATTCTCCTCCTGCAACGCGCTCACGATTTACTGCCGTCTTGCAAGCGACGCCGCGAGCGGATGGGTGTCCAGCTGGAACGATACCGGCTGTCCCGTAGTTTGGAATTATGACAACAATCTCACCGCCGACGACGGCTTCGTGTATGCGGTTATAGGCGGAATTCGCTATGCGCTCGACGTGGATAACTTGCAGGCGACGGTTGTAAGACAGGCGTATTCGCTGGATAAGAATATAGTTATTCCCGCTAAGGTGGTCGCGGAAGTGAAGATAAACAACGTGTTCCAGACCAAAATCTTCACGGTCGTAACGATAGGCGAATCCGCTTTTGAAGGAAATACACAAATCGAGAGCGTGACGGTGTCGTCCGAGCTGAAATCCATAGAGCAGTTTGCATTCAGAAACTGTTCGGCGCTTAAAACGTTCGAGTTTGAAACCGAAAACGGACTTGTCAACGTGGCTATCACGGCATTCGACGGCTGCGATAATCTCAATCAGCGTCCTATGGAGGAAGACGAAGCGTAACTGAAAAAAACGGATATCAAAACGAGCAAATCCGACGCTCGGGCAATCGCCGATTAAATTTCCGAAAGCATAAAGAAAGACCGTGAAATCGTTTTCACGGTCTTTTTCCTTTACTATGATATATAGTTTCATTGATAATCGGCAATCACGGATTTCAACGATCTGGCATTCTGTTCGCTTATCTCGGTGAGAGGAAGGCGTAGGCTTCCGTCGCAAAAGCCTTTCAGACTTGCCGCGTATTTGACGGGAATCGGATTGACCTCGCAGAACAGCGCTCTGACAAGCGGGAGCATATCCCTTTGCATTGCGCTCGCCTTTTGCAGGTCGCCGCGCATAAAAGCGCGCGTCATCTCTACGACGTAGGGCGCGCACACGTTGGACGCGACGCTGATAACGCCCTGACCTCCCATAGCCATAATCGGAATTGTAAGGCTGTCGTCTCCGCTGTACACGGCGGCGGAGCTTCCCAAAAGCCTTATGCATTCGAGAATTTGCTCCATATTGCCGCTGGCTTCCTTGATGCCTGCGATATTTCCGAGCTTAGCGAGCTCTAAGAAGGTGGCGGGAGTCATATTTACGCCCGTGCGCCCCGGCACGTTGTAGCATATAATCGGAAGCCTCGTCGATTCCGACAGCGCGGAGTAGTGCTTTACGAGCCCGGACTGGGTGCATTTGTTGTAGTACGGCGTGACGGACAGGATTGCGTCCGCGCCTAAATTCTCCGCCTGTCTGCACGCTCTGATTGCGGCGGCGGTGCTGTTGGAGCCGGCGCCGACTATCACGGGCATTCTGCCTTTGAGTCTGCCGACGGCGAGGGAAATCAGCTGTTCCTTTTCCTCTTCGGACATAGTGGACGGTTCGCCCGTCGTGCCTAGCACGACGACCGCGTCGACTCCGCATTCCAGCTGATAGTCGAGTAGCTTTTCAAATCCCTTTATATCGATTTTTTCATTGGTGAAAGGTGTTATCAGCGCGGTGGCTACGCCCCTGAATACCATTCAACCCTCCAATGCGTTTTTTATGAGAAGCTCAACAATCTGTACGGCGTTGGTCGCCGCGCCCTTTCTGATGTTGTCTGCCACAACCCAGATATTCGCGCCGCTTTCAACGCTTTGGTCTACACGGATACGTCCTACGTACACCTCGTCCTTATCCTCGCAGAGCAGGGGCGTGGGATAGACGTTGTTTTTCACGTCGTCCATCACTATAAGTCCCGACTTGTTGCTGAGAGCGTTTACGATATCGTCCTTTGTGCAGGGTTTTTCAAATTCGACGTTAATCGATTCGCTGTGACCGTAGAACACGGGCACGCGCACGGTGGTGGCGGTGACTTTCAGGCTCCTGTCGTGCAGTATTTTGCGCGTCTCCTCAATCATCTTCCACTCCTCTTTGGTGTAGCCGTCGTCCATAAACACGTCGATATGCGGCAGCATATTGTAGGCAATAGGCTGCGGAAATTTTTTGGGAGCCTCGCCCTTTATGCCGTTTTCGAGGTCGGCATAGCCCGCGACTCCCGCGCCCGACACCGCCTGATAGGTCGAGTATATCACGCGCTTCAAGCCAAATGCGTCTTTGAGCGGTTTAAGCGCGACGACCGCCTGTATTGTGGAGCAGTTCGGGTTTGCGATAATGCCCTTTGACAGCTTGACGTCCTCGGGATTTACCTCGGGCACAACCAGCGGCACGTCGTCGTACATTCTCCATTTGGAGCTGTTGTCGACCACCGTCGCGCCGATTGCCGCAAATACGGGCGCGAACTTTTCCGAAACGCCCGCTCCCGCGGAGAACAGAGCGAAATCCACCTTGCCTCTCAATGCCTCCACGTTCTCTTTTGTAAGTTCTATAACCGTATGGGGCTTGCCCATAAAGTCTATAATTCTGCCCGCGCTCTTTGCCGAGGCGAAGAGATAATAGTTTTCAACCGGAAGCTGTCTTTCGGTCAGCACCTGCAAAAATTTACCTCCGACCATACCCGTCGCGCCGACTACCGCAACATTGAATTTTTTCATATTGCCTCCTGTCACATTATGCAATAATGTCGTAGTTTATGTATCTAAGCATAATATCGGCGCAAGATAATGTCAAATCTTTTCGGATTGACGCTTCGATATATACTATGCGCGATTTACGGGCGTTGTCACCCGCCGTTTGCGCGCAAATAAATCCGCGCATTCGTTTGCTATTTGGAAGTTTATATAGTATACTCTCTTTATGTATGTATAAATAAGGAGTCGCTATGGCAAACCAATATGCAGCTGAGCAAGCCCCGTCGGGGACAAAAAAACTCCTGCTCGGTAGATTATATACGGACGCCCCCGTCAGGACGGAGCCCGAGGAGCCTCAGAAGATTATTACGGCAGGGCTTGCGGAGGCACGTCCCGTCAAGGACTATCCCGATACGTTTTTCGGCAGAGCGCTGAAAGTTTTCAGAGGAGAATTCAAGACGCTCCTTAAAAGTATGCTGTTTTTCATTCCGTTTGCCGCGGCGTTTATAGTGATATTCGCGTGGTTTGCGGATTATTTTGAAAAGCTCACGCTAGGCGGCATATACAATTTTATGGGCGGGATCGGCATCGGATATCCCGGCGGCGGCGACAGCCTTGCGGAAAGCGTAGGCCATCTTTTCTGGGACGTGAAGGAGCCCGTCCTGCTTATGCTCGGCGCGACTCTCATATTCGGCTCGCTGGGGCTCGCAGGCAATTTTTATTGCGCCAAACGCAGTTATTTTCAGGATTACTATTCCAAGACCAACAAGACCTTCTGGATGGGCTTTGCGAAGTACTGGTGGATGTTCCTCATAACCGGAACGGTCGCAGTGCTTATAGGCTGCGGAATGGGCACCGCGCTCATATACCTTTTAAGACAGCAGACGCTGGGCGCGGCGGACGCGGGGGCGTACTGCGCCGTCGTGTTCAGCTGGGTGTTCGGCGCTCCTCTTATGCTCATACCTATGGTGATGATGTCGCTGTTTACGACGTATGAGCTCACGTTCTTTCAAGCGTTCAAAAATGCAATCGTTATTATCGTAAACAATCCCGTAAGCGTTTGCGTTATAGGCGTCGTGTCGGCGATTCCGTTCATTATTTTCGGGACGGCGGGCATGATTATGGGCGTGATAGTCTTTGCGGTTATGCTTCTTGCGGGGTGCAACCTGTACGCGCTATTATGGATAGCGATGGCGAACCGCGGAATGACAAAATGCCATCAGCGCAAAGCCGCAAACGACCTTGTCGAGCTGCAAAAACAGCGCCACGAAGCGAAGAAAAAGGCGAAACAGGGCGAATATTCGGGCGCCGCGGGCGGATATGCCAAGAAGAAGCCCAAGCAACAGGTCAAGCCTTATCAGAATCCCAAGAAGAAAAAGAAAAAATAATGGCGGAAATTTACGATTTTAATCTGAATTCCAAACAGTATCTGAATTTAGCCTTGGAGAAGCATCGCGAAGGCGATGCTTTATCTGCGGCGAGATATGCGAGGAACGCGATAAAATGCGACAAAAAGGACATATCTGCGTATCTCGTCCTTTCTCTTATTTATGCCGAGGACAGCGAATTCGATATCGCCAACCAAGTGCTGTTTTTCGGCATGCACGAAAGCGGAAAATGGGACAATGAGGAAGTCCGCCGCGCGCTCACCATCAATTATATGCATATGAATATGTACGAGGTCGCCGCCTATTATGCCAACGACGCGGACGCGGATTTGCTTGATATAATCGACGAGGAGCTGCAAGACGACGGAGAGGAGTTTAAGGTCGATGAGCTGTACCTTTCGTATCCGCGTACGGACGGCTATTACAAGCGGCTTATCGCGCAGGCGATAGAATCGGCTTACGACGAGAAATTCGACGATGCGATCGCAAAGCTGGACGAAGTCCCCGAGGACGCAGAGGCAAGAGCGGAAGCGGACCGCGCGAGGCTTATGGTTTACACTATGAGCGGGGATTTTACGTCCGCGCTACGGGCGGGAAGCGAGATGCTTGAAAAGGAGCCCGACAATCAGGTGCTGCGCTGTTCGCTCGCGAGCGCCTATCTTATGAAAGACGACGCAGAGGAGGCGTATAGGATAGCCGAGCCCGTATTCGAGCAGGAGGAGCTTAGCATCGAGGCCGCGCTGGGACTACTGCCTATCGCAATACATCTTGGAAAGCACGCAAAGGTCGTTTCTCTCATCAAGCGCGCCTGTGAAATGGGCGTAAGGTCTGAAAAAAGACTTATGCATTGGTTTTCGCAGGCTCTTTACAATATGGGGGAGAGGGACGAAGCCCGCAGGATTATGGCAGGGCTAAAAGAGTATTACGGGGAGCTCTCGTGCGCGGACTATTATCTGAAACTGTACGCCGAAAAACCCGACAATGTGGAATACAGCCTGAATATGCCCGACGGCGACAGAGAGGCTTTGTCCGCTTTTGTCAAGCGAGTGCTTTTTATGGAAAGCGAGGAGCTTACTGCATTTTATAAAAAGGAATACGTAGAGTTCGACAACTTTCAGTATCTTTTCAGGCAGACGGCAAAGACGGGCAATACCGCGCTTATCAGCGCGCTTATTGCAAGAATTCACGACGAACCCTTCGCCGCCGATGCGTACGGCAGATGTCTGGTGTCCGACGGACTGTCGTATAAGGCGGTATCTATGCTGATGTCGGCGCTCCTCGATGTGACGGTGCGCGGCTGCGGTCGCAAACCCGAGGAGTGCAGGCTGGTTTTCGATATAGTCGCGCAGGACAGGTTTAAGCATATAGACGTGCTGCTGCCCGATGCCTACGGTTGTATGACGGGAGCGTTGAAGCGCGCGGTGGACCTTGCGGTTATGGATATCGTGCTTACCGACGAGGAACCTAACTTCTATCTGGAAAGGCTCACCAATCTTCTTGACTCGATATCCTGCGAAGAGGACGGCAAGCTGCTGTTTTTCAGGGGTAAGCACGATAAGATACGTTCCGTCAGAGACGAGGGTGCGCTTGCGGGCGTGCTGCTTTACGGAGTATACGGCGAGGACGAATCCCGCGAGGCTATTATTTCGCGTTACGGATTGAACGCGCGCCTGTTTGACAAATACAGCAAGATTCTATTCGGAGACGACGATGATTGAATATAAAAATAGGCAACAGATGATGATTATGCTTGACAGGATGCTCGACGAAGAACTGCCGTATAACGACAGGCTGGAAGCGTACGAGTATCTTTTGGAGGACTGCGAACCTATCGTGGACGATATGCTTGAAAAGTCCTATTCGCTCGACGGCGAAACGGGCAAAATGCTTATGGAGGTGCTCGCGCAGTACAAGGGCAACAAGGCTATATTTATGGGGCTTGTAAGCTATCTTTATAAGGGCGAGGACGTTGCTCTGTTCGCCCGCCTTATAGGAAGCTACGGCGATGAAAAGGGCGTGGAAATTCTGAAAAATTTCTGTGAGGAGTACGAGCCGGATTACAACGAGTATATGGAGATAAGAAACGCCGTGGAGGAGCTCGGCGGCGACTTCGATTTGAAGCAGGACTTCACCGACGACCCGCTATACAGATATCTCAAAGGCTTGGACGAGCCCGATGACCGCAGGTCTCCGTTCGAGGATATTCTGAATCCCGACGAAGATGACGATGACTGCGATTGTCACTGTCATGACGACGGATGCGACGACGGAGAAGAGTGCAATTGTCACTGTCATGATTTCCAAGACGATTGCGGCGACGGTTGCGACTGTCATAATCTTGACGACGCACACAGCTGTGACGACGGGGACTGCGACTGTCATAATCATCGCGATTTTGATTGATATTTCGATTTGTGTCTACGTTTTTACTGCCGCCGTTCTCGGCGGCTTTTTTTATGTAGGTCGCTTCGTCTGAGGTTGCCGTTTTCATGCTCTTTTTTCGTTTTATCGCAAAAACCGCTTTGATTATGCATTTAACGCACAGCTTAATTATGACGAACGCCGTGAGCGCAACGCCGCACCAGCTTATGAAGGGATACATGGTGTCGACGATGCTGTCAAAGCCGAGGAAACTTATCGGGAAAGCGATCAGAAGGCAGAAAAATACGACCAGCGATTTGCCTAGTTTGTCCTTTATGCCGACGGTCGGGCGTAGCTTTACCGCTGTATCGATAATGCGGTCGGAAAGTATTTTCAACGATGAGACGAGCGTCGTGAATATCGCTCCCGCTATGAGTACGCCGCATACGGCTTTGAGCTTAAATTGCTCCGCAACCGCCAAAACGGGCATTGAAGAGTGCGTTTGGTCGGATAAAACCACCGTTTGCAGCATAAACAGAATTCCGAACAGGCAAACGCAGATAAGAGAGCAGGAAAGCAGAATTTCCTTATGACTCATCTTTTTGCCTTCGTCGGAAATTATGACTCCGCCTAGCAGGACGTCGAGACCGCTGTACAGTATAGGCTTTGCAACGGAAAATCCCGCCGAATGATTCTGCGGGTCGAGTTTTAGGAAAATGATAAATATGCTCAGTATTATGAGCGGCACTACGACGGAGTTTAACAGCTTGATTTTCTCTATCCCCGACACCACGATTATGCCGCCTGCGACCGCCATAATCAGTCCCAGCATCGGAATGCCGCTCAGAGAGCGAAGCACGTATTCGCCGCCCGCCAGCATAGAGCAGAGCGATATGCCCGCCGAGAGAAATATGCAAAAGCCCATAAGCCTGTTTTTGGGCATAACCGAGTGCTTGCCCGCAATCAGAAACAGAGCGCAGAGCAGCGACATAAACACGGAGGAAACCGCTACGTTGAGCGGCGAGCAGTCCCCGAAAAACAACGCGATTTCCTTACCTGAGGAAAACCCCGCCCCTATCGCGGTGCCGATATACAGAAAGGTGATTTTCAACGCCTTTTTCATCTACAAAAAATATGCCGTATTGTTGACGATTATGTCGTAGATGATATAATTATGTTATGGTTGGATATAAAGCTGTAATTTTCGATATGGACGGAACGCTTCTCGATACTCTCTGCGATTTGAAAGACGCGCTCAACTATTCTCTTTCGGCGTGCGGATATCCTGTGCATACTCTAAACGAGGTGCGCTCGTATATTGGCGCAGGGCTCGCCCGCCTTATAGAGCTGGCGTTGCCGACCGAGTTGCGCGAGGCGGCGGAGCGCGATAACGACAAAAGTAAATTGGACCTCGCGGTCAAAGCCGTCACGGATAAATTTGCCGAGTACTACATAGCGCACGGCGAGGACAATACGCGCCCGTACGACGGGATAACGGAGCTGCTTGAAACCCTTCGCTCGCAGGGCGTAAGTACCGCGGTGGTGTCCAACAAAATCCAGCTTGCCGTAGAAAGGCTTGCCGAGCGCAAATTCGGCGGACTTATAGACGTTGCGATAGGCGACAGGGAGGGCGTGCGCTTAAAGCCCGCTCCCGATATGATACTCGACGCGCTTGCGCGCCTCGGCGTCCGCGCGGAGGACGCGGTTTTCGTAGGAGACGGGGATACCGACATACTCGCGGCGAAATACGCAGGCGTGCCTTGTATAAGCGTAAGCTACGGCTATAAGACGGAGGAGTTTTTGAGAGAAAACGGCGCTACGTCAATCGCGCGAGACGTCGATGAGCTTTTGAAGATTCTGGGATTGTAGAGCTACGGAAATACGTAAACTAAAAAATATGCGTAAATACAAAAGGCGACGGAAAGCTCCGTAGCCTTAAATTATGACATAAAATTTCAGATTTTTGCAATCCCGTCGGCGCGCGCCGCCTCAGCGACGGCTTTCGCCACCGCGGGAGCGACCCGACTGTCGAACGCCTTTGGCAGAATGTACGTGTCGCACAGCTCCTCGTCGCTCACCAAAGAGGCGAGCGCTTCGGAGGCGGCAATTTTCATATGCTCGTTTATCGCGCTCGCGCGTACGTCGAGCGCGCCCCTGAAAATGCCAGGGAAAGCGAGCACGTTGTTTATCTGGTTGGGAAGGTCGCTCCTGCCCGTAGCGACAATTCTCGCGCCCGCTTCGAGTGCCTTGTCGGGCATTATTTCTGGAGAGGGATTCGCCATTGCGAAGACTATCGCTTCGCTTGCCATGGTGCGCACCATATCCTGCGACAGCGCGTCTCTGACGCTCACGCCTATGAAGGCGTCCGCGCCGCATACGGCTTCGGCAAGCGTACCGCGCACGCCCCTCGGGTTTGTGCGATTTGCGAGTTCGCGCTGGGCGGGATTGAAGTTCTCGCCGTCCTCGATTATACCGAGTCTATCGCATACGACAAGGTCCTTTGCGCCTATGTTAATCAAGAATTCCGCAATCGCAATGCCCGCGCTCCCTGCGCCGTTTATAACCAAACGCGCAGTTGATATATCCTTTTTGACCAGTTTAAGTGCGTTTTTGAGCGCGGCGACGAGTACTATAGCCGTGCCGTGCTGGTCGTCGTGGAATACGGGAATGTCGCACAGCTCTTTGAGTCTGCGCTCCACCTCGAAGCAGCGCGGAGCCGAAATATCTTCTAGATTTATGCCGCCGAAGCTGGGGGATATCGCGCGTACTGCCGCTACGATTTCGTCCACGTTTTGCGTGTCGAGGCAAATCGGGATTGCGTCGATATCCGCAAACTCCTTGAACAGCACGCACTTGCCCTCCATAACCGGCATACCCGCGAGCGGTCCGATATTTCCGAGCCCGAGCACGGCGGAGCCGTCCGTTATCACCGCCACCGTATTCCAGCGGCGCGTAAGCGAGTATGACAGCGACGGGTCGTCCTTTATCGCGAGACAGGGCGCGGCGACCCCCGGCGTATACGCGAGAGACAGCGCGTCCTTGTCGTTCACCTTTGCGCGGGCGGTCACTTCCAGCTTCCCGCGCCACTCGTAATGCTTTTCAAGAGAGACTTTCTGATAATCCATATTTTCTCCGTTTGTTTTATGTCGCGGTTATTCTGAAATTCGCGGTGACATAAAACGGGGTGTTGTTTGATTTAGTTTACTACAAAGCGCGACGTAAGACAACCGTGTGCGCAAAATGTGTTGAAAATCGGCGGTGAAAGAGATATAATATCAGATATGAAAACTCTAAACTGTCAACAAATCGCAGATGCGGTGTGCTCGCTCACCGAGGCGTGCGGCGCGCTTACGCCGTCCTGCGCCGCGGCTATGAAAGCCGCGTGCGAAAAGGAGAGCAACGAAAACGCGAAATTCGCGCTTGAAACGCTGCTTAAAAACGCCGATGTGGCGAAGGAGCGCGGGCTCCCCGTATGTCAGGATACGGGGATGGCGGTCGTATTTGTCAAGCTCGGGCAGGACGTGCATATAGAGGGCGGAACGCTCTTCGAGGCAGTCAACGAGGGCGTGCGCCGCGGATACTCAAAGCACGGCTACCGCGCGAGCGTGCTCGACCCCGTGACCCGAGTGAACACGCGGGACAACACCCCCGCCGTTTTGCATATAGAACTTACAGAGGGCGATAAGCTGGAAATCGCCTTTATGCCCAAGGGTTTCGGGAGCGAGAATATGTCTAGGCTCTTTATGCTCACCCCCTCCGAAGGAATAGAGGGCGTAAAGCGCAGCGTTATAGAAGCTGTGAAGGCGGCGGGCTCCAACCCTTGTCCGCCCATTGTGGTCGGCGTCGGTATAGGCGGCACGGCGGAAAAGGCTATGCTCACAGCAAAGGAACAGCTGCTAAGAGAGGTGGGCGCGCCGAGCGGGGACGAAATACTCGCCGCGCTTGAAACGGAGCTGCTATCAGAGATAAATGCGCTCGGAATAGGAGCGCAGGGTTTTTCGGGCGACACGACGGCGTTTGCGGTTCATATCGGGAAATATCCCACGCATATATCAGCGCTTCCCGTCGCGGTGAATATACAGTGCAATGCGGTGAGGGTTGCAAAAACCGCGCTGTGATTATGTCATACCTGCGTTGATAAACGTATTGCCGAGGAGGCGGCATAAAAGGGAAGAATTATGGATTGGAAAAGAGTAAACGCGCCGTTTGACAGAAATGAGCTCGCTTCTTTACGGGCGGGGGACAGAGTTCTGCTCTCGGGCACTATATACACCGCGAGGGACGCGGCGCATAAAAGACTTTTCGAGGGGATAGCAAGCAAAGCGGAGTTGCCCGTTCCTCTTGACGGACAGGCGATATATTACGTAGGCGCGTGCTTCAAGGACGGCAGACCTATTTCCGCAGGTCCGACTACCGCTATGAGAATGGACAAATACGCTCCCTCGCTTTATGACAACGGACTTGCCGCGAGTATAGGCAAGGGCGACAGGGGCGAAGCCGTGTACGGAGCTATCAAAAGGAACGGAGGAGTATACTTTGCGGCGATAGGCGGCGCGGGCGCAACCTACGCCGACTGTATAAAACACTCGGAGCTTATAGCTTATCCCGAGCTTGGCACGGAGGCGATATATAAATTTTGCATAGAAGATTTTCCGCTCATAGTAGCCGTAGACCGCAATGGAGGAAGCGTTTACGGCACGGCGAAATAAATCGGCAAGACGATTATAGCGTTATAATTATAAAACGTAATACAGTTTGTAAATAGGAGGTCTTCGGGCTTCCTATTTGTTTTTGAGTTTATATCTGAAATTTTCGAGTTTAAGAGCGTATAAGCACAGAATTGCGACTGCGGTTGAAATCACACCCTGCGCTACGTCGAAAGGGAGCGCGACAATCGCGCCCGCGTACGTGCCGTACATAAAGGTCTGGCAAATGAAATATCCTACGAACATTATCGCCGTCGACAGGAGTCCCGCGAGGCAGGAGAAAACGATTTTCAGAACATCCGCCTTGCGTTTGAGCAGGGGATAGTCCGCTCCGCGCTCATCTTCGGGAACGCAGACGCATTTGTCGTATTTTTTGTAAATTATCCTGAACAGCAAACCCGCCGCAAGTCCTTCGATAAACTTTATCGCGAGCGTGAACAGCATTGTGACAGGATAAACCGTCAAGTCGCCGAGGAATGCGCCGAGCCCTCCGGCAATCGCACCCGATACGGGTCCCAAAAGCGCCGCGGCGATGAGGATAACCGAGTCTCCTAGGTTGAAGTAAAAAAGGTTGCCCGAATATCCTACGAGCGTGCCCACGTATACGAGCGCCGTCATCAGCGCAGTGTAGGCGACGGCTCTTGTCGTAAAGCGCAAGGCTTTTTGTGAAACGTGTGAGGTTGCTTTTTTTCTGCTTTGTTCCTTCATAAAAAAATCTCCGTTTTCGGCGGAGAAAGAATGGCATAACGCAAAGTCGGCGTTTGGATATGTAAGGATTTGCATACTGCTTGCGTATGCAATACGAAAATACCCTTGCGCGTAGGCAGGCGTTTATGACAAACTCTTTCCCAGTCTGACTTGACAGGCGGCTATGGAATCTCACCATATCGGCTGTTGGGGCTGTTGGGCTCGTCCGCATTGCGGCATTACCACCGGTTGGGTTTCCCCTATCCAAAGAATTTTGATATAAGAATTATATGACCGAGTATTTAGAATGTCAACGAATGAGCGCAAGCCGAGTATAATTTTTATGCCGAACGCGGATAATGCTCAAATTTCGTGTTGACAAAAGGCGCGGCTGACTGTACACTTATCGTATGGAAAAGAAATTCAACAAGTTTTTCGCATTTTACTTTTACTTCGGCTACAAAGCGTAGTTGCGTTCAGGTGTGCGGAAAAAGCGGATAGTCCCGACACCTAACGGTGTCGGTTTTTTTATAATAAGACGCTCTTTTCTTGCGATAATATACTTAATGTTATATTATCTATAAATAAAGACAAAAAAGCGCGTTATTGCGCGAAGAGGATATATGATAGTCGTAATCAAAAAAAATCAGGAAAAAACGCAGGTTGACAATCTTATCAATTGGATAAAGGGGCTGGGGCTCGGCGTGCATATCAGCGAGGGCGAAAACTCCACCATAGTCGGGCTTGTGGGCGATACGTCCAAGGTGGATATAGACCTTGTGCGTACTCTCGATATCGTGGAGAACGTGACGAGAGTGCAGGAGCCCTACAAAAACGTAAACCGCAAGTTTCATCCGCAGGATTCCGTTATCGACGTGGGCGGACATAAGTTCGGCGGAGGGCATTTTCAGATTATAGCGGGTCCGTGCTCCATCGAGAGCGAAAAGCAGATTATCGATGTCGCAGATGCCGTCAAAAGGGCGGGCGCGACTCTGCTTCGCGGCGGAGCGTTTAAGCCGCGCACCTCTCCCTATTCCTTTCAGGGAATGGGTGTTGACGGTTTGAAACTGCTTAAAAAGGCGAAGGCGGAGACGGGAATGCCCATAGTCACCGAGATTATGAGCGAGGAGCATATAGACGATTTCGAGGGCGTTGACGTTATGCAGGTCGGGGCGCGCAATATGCAGAACTTCGACTTGCTCAAAAAGCTCGGAAAGCTGAAAACGCCAATCCTCTTGAAGCGCGGAATTGCCGCGACCGTCGAGGAGTGGCTTATGAGCGCGGAGTACATTATGTCGGAGGGTAACCCCAACGTCATACTTTGCGAGCGCGGCATAAGGACTTACGAGACGTATACGAGAAATACGCTGGATTTGTCCGCTATCCCCGTGCTCAGGGAGCGCACGCACTTGCCCGTAATCGTCGACCCCTCCCACGCGCTCGGTATTTCCAGATTTGTGAAGCCCATGAGCCTCGCCGCGGTCGGAGCGGGCGCGGACGGCCTTATCATAGAGGTGCACAACGACCCGCCGCACGCGCTGTGCGACGGAGCGCAGTCACTTCGTCCCGACCAGTTTGCGGACGTGGTCGGCTGCGTGAGCAAAATGCTGCCCGTAGTCGATAAGGAGCTCGACTGATGAAAATCGGCATAATCGGAATGGGACTTATGGGCGCGTCGCTCTCAAAGGCGATAGTGAAGTTTACCTCGCACGAGGCATACGGATTCGATACGGACGCGGGCGTGCTGAAAAAGGCTTCCGCAGACGGGGCGTATACGCGCGCACTCGAAGAAGACGATTTCGGCCGCCTCGATATGATCATCTTCGCTTTGCGCCCCAAAGCCGCACTCGTAGAGATGAAACGCATATGTCCCAAACTTAAAAGAGGCGCGATTGTGACGGATATTTGCGGCGTGAAAAGGATAATCGAAGCGGGTATGCGCAATATTATGAAGCTCTATCCCGATTTGTATTTCATTTCCGCGCATCCTATGGCGGGCAAGGAGTACGGCGGATATGACAACTCTACGCCCGATTTGTTCGAGAACGCGTACGTCATAACGGTAAATGTGAACTGCGATACCGCGCAGTACGAAGCGGTGAGAGAGCTGTATACGAGCATCGGCGCGAAGGGCATAGAATTCTCTACTGCCGAAAGGCACGACGAAATAATTGCATACACCTCTCAGCTTGCGCACGCGGTTTCGGGCTGTTACGTTCAAAATCCGCTATCGTCCGAGCACGCAGGATATTCTGCGGGGAGCTTTAAGGATCTGACCCGCGTTGCAAGGCTTGACGCCGATATGTGGACGGAGCTGTTTTTTGAGAATGCGGACAATCTCACGGGCTGTATAGACGACATAATTTCGCGTCTTGCGGAGCTGAGAGGTTATCTGACGGTCGGGGACGAAGGCTCTTTGCGCGAGTTCCTCGTACGTTCCAATCGGTGCAAAACGGATTCCGAGACTGCGGAAAAGGAATGGCAACAATGAAAGAGCATATCGTAAAACTCAATCTGCCTTATCCGATACTCTTCGGGCGCGACGGCATAGACCGCGTGGGCGAGGTTGTCGGAAAGTATTCTCCGCGCGCGGAAAAAATCCTTGTGGCAACGGATACCAACGTGGAAAGACTTTATACCGAGAGAGTTATGCAATCCCTCGAAGAGAAAGGGTTTGAGCCGTACCGATTTATAATCGAGGCGGGTGAGAAATCCAAAAATACAAGCAGCTATCTAAATCTGATTACAACGCTTGCGGTACGCGGCTTCAAACGCACCGACGCCGTCGTCGCGCTCGGCGGCGGAGTGGTCGGGGATCTTGCAGGATTTGCGGCGGCGACTTATATGCGGGGAATAGATCTCTATCAGGTTCCGACCTCTCTGCTCGCGATGATAGACAGCTCGATAGGAGGAAAGACGGGCGTCGATTTGCCGCAGGGGAAAAATCTGCTCGGCGCGTTCTGGCAGCCGAAGGCGGTCATAATCGACGTGCTCGCTCTCGACACTCTGCCCGAGGACGAATGGAAAAACGGCATAGGAGAGGGCATAAAATACGCCTGTCTTGCGGGCGGGAGAATTCTTGAAATCCTTCAAGGGAACCTTAAAGAAAATATTTGCGAATTCGTAGAGCTCTGCGCTAAATACAAGGCGGATATCGTGGTCGCGGACGAGAGGGAAAGCGGGCTTCGCAAGCTGCTCAACCTCGGACATACCGTGGGTCATGCGATAGAAAAGAAGAGCGAGTACAAAGTCCCGCACGGAGTTGCGGTCGCAAACGGAATCGAGGTTATGGTGAGAACCGCATACGAGCACGGCGAAATAACCTTTTTGCAATACGATGAAATTCAGTCGTTGCTTGACAAATACGATATGAGTATAACTTGCGTAAAGCACGAAATTGCGGACTGCTTCGCGATGGATAAAAAGGCGGAGGGCAAAGACTGTATTTCCGTCGTTACTTTCGGAGGCGCGGGGGATTGCAAGGTAGAGAAAATGACGATAAACGAACTTAAAACCTACATAAATATAGGATAAAACGCCGATTTATGAATGTGAGAGTGAAAAAATCCGAAATTTGCGGAAGCGTTGAAATTCCGCCGTCGAAGTCTGTGGCGCATAGGATGATGATTGCAGCCGCGCTTTCGGGGAGCTTTATGACAGTCGGGGACGGCGGAAAAGACGTCGCCGCGACGGAAGGCTGTCTGAAAGTTATGTCGCCCGCGATAGAGAGATATCGGCGCGCATTTTATGACGGCGGCGCGCGCGAAGAGGATTTGATTTCCGCGCACGGCGATTATGCCACGCTCAACGCCGACTCTGAGGACGGCATAAAGGCGGGAGATTTGCCTGTGCTCAACGCAGGCGAGAGCGGCTCGACCTTGCGGTTTTTACTGCCCGTGGCGTGCGCGCTCGGCTTCGAGTGCGTGATTACCGGCGAGGGACGGCTTAAAGACAGACCGTTGAGCGGACTTGTGCGATGCCTCGAAGAGCGCGGCGCAAATTTGAATAAAATCGGAGAGTCGCAGCTCCCGTTGCGCGTTTTGGGGAGACTTTCGGCGGGCGTATATAATATCGACGGCGGCGTGAGCTCGCAGTATATCACGGGATTGCTGTTTGCGCTTCCTTTGCTCGACGGCGACAGCCGTATCCGAATAAAAGGGGAGCTTGTGTCTGCCGCTTACGTGGATATTACGCTAAGCGTGCTTGAAGATTTCGGCGTTGAAATTTTAAGAGAGCGGGAAGGGTTTTATGTCAGAGGCAGTCAGAAATATACCGCGCCTAAGAGACTAAAAGTCGAGGGGGACTGGTCGTCCGCGGCGTTTATGCTCGCTCTCGGCGTTCTGGCGGGCGAGACGGCTGTCTGCGGACTCAATCCCGACTCGCGGCAGGGCGATAAAGTCGTTGCGGAGCTTTTGCGCAAAGCGGGAGCGGATATATCCCTTTCGGGCAGTTGTGCGGTTGCAAGGAAGAGCGCGCTTCGCGCAATAGATTTCGACTGTACGCACTGCCCCGACGTTGTGCCGATTATGGCGGCGGCGCTCTCGTTTGCGGCGGGAGCCTCGCATATTTCGGGTGTGGACAGACTGCGAGACAAAGAGAGCGACAGGCTCGCGGCGGTGATGGATATGCTTGCGGATTTCGGGATAAGGACGGAATACGGAAATAACGTGCTGACCGTCTTCGGGTCAGAGCATAAGGCTTGCCGCACGCGCGGCTTTTCAGATCACCGAATGGCGATGAGCGCGATTGTCACCGCAATCGCAACGGAGGGCGAGAGCGTAGTCGAGGGCGTAGAGTGCATAAGCAAATCCTATCCGACGTTCATCGACCACGCGCAGGCTTTGGGCGCGGATATAAAGATAGGCGAAGCGGATATAAGGACGGGGAAAATATGAAATCCAATTTTGAAAAATTGCAGGTGGAGATATTCGGGGAGTCTCACGCCGAGGAGACAGGCGTGAGAATAAGCGGCATACCCGGCGGCATAGAGCTTACTTTCGATTGCGTGAAAAGTTTGCTCGAAAGGAGAAAAAGCCGCGGAGGAGTCTGGGCTACGCCGAGGAAAGAGGAGGACGAGCCCGTCATAATAAGCGGTCTTAAAAAGACAGACAAAGGTTACGTCACGGACGGAGTAATAGATATCCGCATAAAAAACGCAAATGTAAGACCTAAGGATTATGACAACTCTTTGACGGTGCCGAGACCCTCGCACGCGGACTTCGCCGCGTACGCAAAGGAAGGAAGAATTTCGAGCGGCGGCGGCAGATTTTCAGGACGGCTGACAGCGCCATTATGCGTCGCGGGCGGCATTGCGGAAGAGCTTCTTGCGAGTATGGGCATACGCATGTGCGCCTATCTTGCAAGCATTGGCGGCGTTAAGGGCGCGAGCTACAAGACCTCGCCCGAGGTCGCTTTGTACGGCGTGAGCGAGGAGGACGAGGCGCGCATAAAAAACAGCGATTTCCCCTTGCTTGACGAGCGCGCGCGCGAAATTATGACGGAAGAGATACGCTCCGCCGCGGCGGAGGGCGACAGCGTGGGCGGAGTCGTGGAGTGTACCGCGAGCGGAATAGAGGCGGGGCTTTTCGGAGACGCGCTGTTCGAGGGCTTGGAGAGCAAGATAGCGTATTCCGTGTACGCGGTACCCGCAGTGAAGGGAGTAGAGTTCGGGAGCGGATTTTCGCTTGCGGGAATGCGCGGAAGCGAGGCTAATGACGCGCTTACAGTTGAAAACGGAGAGGTTCGCACGCTCACAAACAGGAGCGGCGGCATAAACGGCGGCATATCGAACGGAATGGCAATCACGCTTTCCGTCGCTTTCAGACCCACGCCGTCTATATCCAAGCCGCAACGCTCCGTGGAGCTTTCCGACCTTCGCGAATGCGAGCTTGCTATAAAGGGCAGGCACGACTCCTGCATAGCGGTCAGAGCAGTGCCGTGCGTGGAGAGCGCGGTCGCGCTCGCGCTTCTCGACGAGGCTTTGAAGATAAGAGACGGCATAGAGCTTTACATAAAATAGGTATAAAAAATACCAAATCAAATGTTTATGGTGTAAAATCAACAGATAAACTCTGATTTTGCGTCAAATAGAGGTGGAACATGAATTTAGAGGACGTAAGAAAACATATTGACGGAATCGACGACGAGATTGCAAAGCTGTACGTAAAGCGAATGGGGCTTGCGCTCGACGTCGCAAAAAACAAGACGGAAAACGGCTTGCCCGTAGAGAATGTCGAGAGGGAAAAGCAAATCGTAAGCAGGGTTGCCGCGACTATGCCCGACGAGCTCAAGCTGTACGCCAAGCAGTTGTTCGGCACGCTTTTCGAGACAAGCAAGGCGTATCAGTACGGCGTGATGGATTGCAAGTCGCCAATAAAGGACGAGATACGCGCGGCAATAGAGAGCGGCGTGAAGCCTTTCCCTATACAGGCGAGCGTTGCGTGTCAGGGCATAGTCGGCGCGTACAGCTGCATCGCGGCGGAGAAAATGTTTGAAATTCCGTCAATATCCTGCTTCCGCAACTGGGACGGCGTTTTCTCGGCGGTGGAAAAGGGCTTTTGCGAGTTCGGCGTACTCCCCGTCGAAAACAGCACGGTGGGAAGCGTCATAGGCGTTTACGACCTTATGCTGAAACACAAATTCTACATAGTGCGCGGCATAAAGCTGAGAGTGAAGCATTACCTGCTTGCAAGACAGGGCGTCGAGATTGGCGACATAAAGGAAATCGTGTCGCACGACCAAGCGCTGTCGCAGTGCGCGGAGCTTATAAAAAATCTCGGTGACGTGAAAATCACAAGGTGCGACAACACTGCCGTCGCGGCGAAGATCGTAGCCGAGAGCGGAAGGGACGATATAGCGTGCATATCGTCTAAGGAATGCGCGGGCATTTACGGACTTAACGTGCTTAAAGCGGGAGTGAACGACAGCAACAACAACTATACGCGCTTCATCGTGATATCCAAACAGCTCAGAGTTTACGAGGGCGCGAACAGGATAAGCATAACCGCAAACCTCGCCCACGAAGCGGGCAGTCTGAACAGGCTGCTCAACAGGTTTTCCGCGCTCGGGCTGAATCTCACCAAGCTGGAATCCCGACCGATACCCGACAGCCCGTTTGAGTTCAACTTCTACTTCGATTTCGACGCGGACGTAAAAGATACGGGCGTTCAGAACCTCATTGCGGAAATCGCGACCAAGGCGGAAAACTTCTCCTTCCTCGGCGCGTACGAGGAGCTTTGATGAGGGGCGCTTCCGAAAATAAATACTGCCTTGTAGGGAAGAGCCTGCCGCATACGCTCTCTCCGCGCATACACGCGCTCTTCGGAGGAGAGGGCTACGGCGTACGCGAGATAGCTGACGAAGCCGCTCTTGAAAAATTTGTGAAAAGCGGGGAGTACGCGGGTTATAACGTGACCATTCCGTACAAGCGGAGCATAATCCCCTTGCTCGACCGTCTGTCAGAAGAGGCGGAGAAAATAGGCGCGGTCAATACCGTCGTCAGGGTCGGGGATAAGCTCGCGGGCTACAACACCGATATCGGCGGAATGGAATACGCTATGAGAAAGGCGGGCATAGAGCTTAGAGGCAGAAACATCCTCATTTTGGGAAGCGGCGGCACCTGTCAGACTGCGAAATATCTGTGCGCGACTTCCGGCGCGGCGAGCGTAAACGTCGTATCCCGAAGCGGGGAGTGCAACTACGAAAGCTGCTACGATTTGCAGGATACGCAGGTGATAATCAACACTACCCCCGTCGGGATGTCGCCGAATGCGTACGCAAAGCCTCTCAATATAAAGAAGTATTCAAAACTGGAAAGCGTGTTTGATTGTATTTACAATCCGCTCGAAACCCTGCTTGTGCGGGACGCTAGAGAAATGGGGCTGAAAGCCGCAAACGGACTGAATATGCTCGTGGAGCAGGCGCGCCTTGCGCGCAACCTGTTTCAAGCGGCAGTCGGGGGACAAAGCACTGGCGAGAGCGAAACCGAGCGCGCGGCGCGTACTCTGATATACGAGAGAAAGAATATCATCCTTATCGGAATGGCGGGCTGCGGAAAATCCTCGATAGGCAGGCGCGTTGCCGAAAAGCTGGGCAGGGAATTTATAGATACCGACGTAGAAATCGAAAGGGCGGAGGGCAGGACTATCCCCGAGATATTCGCGACGAGCGGAGAGGCGTATTTCCGCGAGGTTGAGCGCAGAGAGGTGGAAAAGGCGTGTCTCAAACTCGGCGCGGTGGTAGCTACGGGCGGCGGCGCCGTTCTCGACGAAAGAAACAGATTCTTTTTCAGAGCCAACGGCTTTTGCGCGGCGATAAGCAGGGACGCGGATAAGCTCGCGAGAGCGGGCAGACCGCTTTCCAAAAGCCTCGACGAGGTGAAGAGGCTTGCGAGCGCGAGATATCCGCTTTATATGCAGGCGTGTGATTTCGAGATTGAAAACAACGATAAAATCGAGAGCGCGGTCGAGAGCGTTATAGCCGCGTTCGAGGGAAGTATCGGGAGAGAAATATGAAAAAAATCCTTGTAATCAACGGAGTGAACCTCAATATGCTCGGCATACGCGAGCCCGATAAGTACGGGAAAAAGTCCTATGCGGAGCTCGTGGAATATATCAAATCCTGCGCGAAGGAATCCGACGTAAAGGTCACCGTGCGGCAGTTCAACGGCGAGGGCGATATCGTGACCGCGATACAGCGCGCTTACGGGAAGTACGACGGGATTGTCATAAATGCGGGAGCGTATACGCATACCTCAATCGCAATACTCGACGCGCTCAAAGCCGTGGATATTCCCGCAGTCGAGGTGCACCTCACCGATATTACGGCAAGAGAGGAGTTCCGTCACGTTTCATACTTATCGCTGGCGGCGCAAAAGACGATTTGCGGAAAGGGCTTCGAAGGCTACAAAGAGGCTATCGAATACCTGTCGAAAAACTGAAAATCAAGCCGACCTGCTTCGGCTTTTTTCTTTTATGCCGTACTGGAAAATTTTGTTTATTTGTGTTAATTTTTTTTGTAATTTATCAAAAAAACACACGAAGTATGCGTATTGAGGCGATAATTTGAAAAGGTACGTCGGAAGAGTCGGACACACGAAGTGTGAGCATTGAGGCGATAACTTGAAAAGGTACGTCGGAAGAGTCGGACACACGAAGTGTGAGCATTGAGGCGATAACTTGAAAAGGTACGTCGGAAGAGTCGGACACACGAAGTGTGAGCATTGAGGCGATAACTTGAAAAGGTACGTCGGAAGAGTCGGACACACGAAGTGTGAGCATTGAGGCGATAACTTGAAAAGGTACGTCGGAAGAGTCGGACACACGAAGT